>JAGOCE010000036.1 GCA_017998915.1 Candidatus Ozemibacteraceae bacterium | reverse complement strand
TTCATGAATCATTCTCCTGTCTGAAGTTCGTTTTCGAATGTTGGGCGTGTTGAAGCAGGATTCATGCCAACAACTTCCGATGGGCTGATTCCCTGAAATTGGGCGCCCTGAGCCATCTTTATAGATACTTGTGGAAACCCTCGCTTTTCGACCGACGGAAATTCGTACCCCTTCCTGCCGGCTTTCCGGCAGTCCCCCGGATGCGGCGCGCACCTCCGCTTGTGTCGTGCCGGAATTCGAGGGACGTGATACCGGTTTCGAAAAAAACCAGGTGTGTGTCCCGGGTTTCTCGTATTCCCGAAAACGAAAAAAACCGCCGTTCAGGCGGTTTTTTCAACTTGGAAAGAATAGCCCCAGGGGGACTCGAACCCCCGCTCTCAGCCTTGAGAGGGCTGCGTGTTAGCCGGTTACACCATGGGGCCAGAAAGCTTATAGCGGCTGGGGAGCAGGGACTCGAACCCCAATAGGCAGATCCAGAGTCTGCAGTCCTACCATTAGACGACTCCCCAATGGACGTTTCTGATGGTAACACGCATGAGCTCCCATGTCAAGAGACTTTTCGAAAAAAACAGGGTAGCGGGCCGGGAGATCGTTCCGCGGTCACGTGGCTGCAGGTTCCGGAGGTGGTGATCCCTGGGCGGCGGCGGAATTGTTTTGTGCCAGGCGTTTCGGCGTCGGTCTCGTGAGAAGCGCGTGATACAGGAACACCGCGCACGGAACGCCGAGCAGGAGCCCCCAGATTCCAAAGAAATACTCGGAGAACACCAGGATGCTCACGGCCACGAAAGGATGAAGCGAAAGGTGGCCGCCGACGATCCGGGGATTCAATATATATGCCTCTATAAAATGGATGATCGTGATCAGGATCACGCTATAGAAGACCTGGAGAAAACCGTCGGCCTTGTAGGCCAGCAGGCAGATCGGGGCGCTCGAGATGAACACGCCCAGCACGGGGATGAAGCTGCATACAAAGACGAAGACGCTCAGGAACAGCTTGCTCGGAATGCCGAGGAACGTCAGGCCGATCAGGGTGAGAAACGTGTTCACCCAGGCGATGATGATCTGCGCCTCGAACGCCCGCCCCACGATGTCGCCGAACTCCTGGATGCGGGGACCCAGGATGCGGTATACCTTCCGGAGACGGGTGTTTTCGAGGCTTCGGACCTCGCGCGAGAAACGATCGAAATCCCACAGGATGAGGAAACTGAATATAACGGCAAGAATAAAATGGAACGAGATCCGGAACATGTCCTGGATGAACAGCGTGAACCGCTGGAGCATTTTCCCGAACCATTCCTTGAACCCTTCCTCGACGCCGGCGCCCTGGATGAACCCGGCCAGATCCTCGTCCTGCATCAACTCCTTGATCTGCAGGATGACCTTGTCCTTCGTCTCGGGGATTTCCTTGTACATGATCTTGCCTTCCTGATAGACCTTCGGAACGACGATCATGCCCATCGTCGTCATGATGATCGCGAGGATGAGATATACCTCGAGGACGACGGCCCAGCGCGGCCACTGGATGCGCCCGTGCAGGTAATTGACCAGCGAATTCAGTGTGTAGGCGAGGATGAACGTCAGGAAGATCAGCGAAAGGAAGTTCGACAGATAGGAAATGATCGCGGCAAATCCGCTCCAGGTGAGGATTACCTGAATCTGCCTCCAGTACCGCCCAAACCAGGTTTTCTGCTCGTCGGGGGTGCGGTTGTTCGGTGCGGGGGGAGGGGAGGGATTCTGCTCTGATTCGGGCAGGACTTCCGTGGTCATTCTCGTCTCCGGCTATATGCGATCTGGTTTTCCCACCACCCGTCGAGAACGCCGGCCCGGGCGAGAGCGCGCAGTCTGTCGCGCGCGGAAGGCGCGATCGGTTCGGCGACTTTGTCTGCCCAGCGGGCGCCGGCGAGCGGCATGAAGGTGTGCATGTGAATGCGGACCCCGTAATCATGGACCAACCGCTCCATGAACGTCAAGAGCTCGTCCTGCTGCTCGGGCGTTTCGCCCGGCATCCCGATGATGAAATCGACGTGGGCCCGGAATCGGAACTCGCGGAGCAGCTCGATCGCCCGGATCGCCTGCTCGATCGTGTGGCCTCTGCCGATGCTCCGAAGCCGGCTGTCGAACGGCGACTGGATGCCCATGACGATGGTGTTGTTCGAAAGGAAGGGGCGGACCAGCTCGAGCACCTCGCGCGTGACGAAGTCGGGCCGCACTTCCGAGGGAAACGAGCCGAGACTGATCTCGGGAACCCCGATGCGCTTGAGCCCGCTCAGGAGCGCGTGCAATGCCTCGAGGTTCGCCGTGCGCCCGTCTGCCGAACCGTAGGCGAAGGCGTTCGAGGCCAGGAACTTGATGCGCTTGCGAGCCGTCGCATTCCGGAGATACACCGCGGCGATCTCGAGAACGTGCGCGACGCTCCGGTGGCGGAGCGTGCCCTTGTGAAGAGCCGGGACGGCGCAAAAGGCGCAGCCGTAGATGCAACCCCGGCTCAACTCGATCGGGGGGAGATAGCCGGCGATAGGGTGGAACCCCGGGTAGCGATCGAGATCGACCTGCCCGGGGGGCGTGCAGTGAAGTCCGGTCGGCCGTTTCCCGTCGAGCCATTTGCACAAAAGTTCCGGGAAGAGTTCCTCGCCTTCACCGGCTACCACGAGGTCGAAGCCCATCTGTTCGACGGCTGTTGTGTTGAGGGTCGCCTCGGCTCCCCCGGCCCAGATGTCGATGGTGCGGTTGTTTTCCCCGACGAGCGCCCGGATGTTCCGCAGTTCGGCGCTGACGGCGTCCTTGTGCGGCATCATGAACGAGTAGAGCAGCAGAACGCGGCCGGCGAGCAGTTCCGGGGGCGGCGGCGCGTCGCTTTCCCAGAGAACTGGCCGGATTCTTGCGATTGTCGTTTCCGGACAGGCGCCCAGAAGCGCGCCGAAACTGACACGGTTGTAATTGTGCGTGCGAAGGATAAGGGTGTGTGATGAGTATTCGGCAGTCATGCGCCGACATTCTAGCACTCGAGACGCCGGAACGGAAGAATGTGCGCGTCTGAAGCCTTTTTGAAAGGTTGCCATCACGGGTACGCAATTTGCGACGTAGTATGCGAAAGAAAATGGAGGGATGCCCATGACGAAGCTGCTGAATCGAATCGTCCTCCTGGTCGTGGTGTTGCTGCCCCTGGCGTCTGCCGCGTTTGCCGGCAGTCTCGCCGATGAGTTCATCGGGCTGGGCCGCGTCTATGAGCGCGAACTCATCACCGATTTCGAATCCGGCATCCGCAGCGAGATCAACGTGCGCGTGCGCGAAGCCGACCTGACGAACAGGCTGCTGGCCGACGAGACCGAGCTGAACCTGGTCGCCGTCCGCGCCGCCGAGCTCGAGTCCGGCATGCGGGCCCGCCTGATCGGCCGCATTCAGTTCGAGGTCAGCCAGGAAGGTCGCACGAGCCTGAACGGCGTTTTGCAGGTGTTCCTGGCCGCCCACGGCGACGATGACTCCGTTACCCGCGGCAAGAAGATCGCGGTCATCTATGGCCGCGAAGTCGACATGCGCGACGGCGAGTGGCACGAAACCCCCGAAGGCAAACGCTTCTGGACCAGCAACGAATACCCCGACATCGTGCTCAGCCCCGCCGAATACCGCCGTTACCTCTCGACTGCCCACAACGTTCCGGACTGAACCCGAGACTGCTGAAAAACCGGCGGCCCGATCGACCCTGATCGGGCTGTTTTCTTTTTTTCGGCCCGACGCGTACACCTGTTGACTTTGAAGCCGCGTTGCGGTAAGATATCGGCACGTTCCCGCCGGGATGGTGGAACTGGTAGACACATACGTTTGAGGGGCGTATGGCTCACGCCGTGCGGGTTCAAGTCCCGCTCCCGGCACCGAAAATCGGAGAACCGCATCAAAAGCGGTTCTCCGATTTTGCTGTACGGCGCTGTATCGAAATTGTATCAGCTCAGAGCGGATTGCAGCGGGCGTGTGAAAAGGAATTGTGACGATGTCGCTGGGTAGGGGTGTTGTGGCGGCCTGGGAGGGGATTACCTTGGCCTGCAGGGCTCCGAATTTTCGCGTGGCGGTCGTTCCCGTGATCGTGAACATCGTCATGGGGATCTTCCTGTTGTTTCTGCTCTGGCACGGATGGCCTGCCCTGAACCCGGCCGCGCCAGACGCCGCGGAGTGGACGCTCTGGATCTGGCAGACGGTCAGATACTGGGTGGTCAAGATAGGCCTGATGGCGGCCTTTTCGTTTGGTATGATAGTTTTATCAATATTACTTACCGAACCGCTTTGCGGGCTCCTTGGCGTCCTGGACCGCCTCGTTCTCCTCCAACAGAAGGAACTCGCCCCGGATATGCAGGTGGCGACGGTATCCATCGGCGTTTCCCTGCTCAGGGCCTTCCAGGTGCTGGCGGTGGGCCTGTGTATCCAGTTCCCGGCGCTGGTGCTGGTCGGGGTGTCATTTTTCACGGGCTTGATCCCGGTGGTCGGCTGGATCATTTCGTCCGTGCTCACCGCGGGAAGCATCTGCTTGGCGGGGCTGGCCATGGCCTGGAACCTGCTCGACTATCCCTTCACGCTTGCCGGACACGGATTGCGATTCCGGGTGCGGTGGCTCGCGGGGAATCTGCCGGCGGTTCTCGAAGTGGGAATCCCGCTCGCGCTGCTCTCGTTCTTCCTGACTCCGCTGGTCCTTCCGATCGGTGTCATCGCCGTTTCCCGCCTGTTCTTCCGTACGTGCTCAGAAACCGCGGCTTGATCCAGGATCCGAGGCACTGACCTCCTGGGGAAAGCCCGTTTTGAGCCGGGAATTTTGACTCGACCGATGAACCGTGCTATGCTGAACATCCGCCCATTTCCGGCCGGGAAGCGTATCGAGTATCGACTCCTCGCATCGAGGGTCACTCCCTGGGGGCCGGAAGACCGACAATCGAGTATGGAGTAGCACGGGATGCAAAACAGGTCATCGCGCTTTTTCACCACGCTGTTGATTCTCGTTTCGCTCGTTTTCCTTTTCCAGGCGTCTTCCGGGTATTCGGCGTCAGCCCCGCTCGTTTCAACCGGCCTTCACGGGAAAGATGCGCAACTGCGCGTGACGTTTCTCGACGTCGGCCAGGGTGATGCCATCCTCGTCAGAACGCGGGAAAAGACCGTTCTCATCGACGCCGGAAGCGATGTCGAGCACTCGGCCGAGGATATCATCATTCCCTTCCTCGATGCGGCCGGCATAAAGAAGATCGATACCGCCGTCATCACCCACGCGCACCGCGACCACTTCGGCGGCTTCCTCACCCTCGTCGAGGCGATTCCGATCGGGGAGTTCATCTATTCGACCGAATCGACCATCGTGACCCCGGCCGACCCCGAGGCGACGAAGGGTGACGATGTGCTATACAAGCGCCTTTTCGGCCTCATCCGTGGAAAGAACATTCCCCTGAGAAAAGCCCGCATGACGAACACGTTCGACTGGGGCTCGCAGGTGCACGTCGACATCCTTCACGCGGATCATCCCCACCCGGTGCCCGCGCCCGGCCAGCCGGCCCTGACGGCGAACGACACGTCGCTGGTGTTCAAGGTCACCACCGGGAACGTCGGGTATCTCATTACCGGCGACGCAACGGCCCTTGTCGAGCGTGAAATGATCAAGGAGAAGCCGGGGTGCTTCCCCTGCGATGTTCTCAAGGTCGGTCACCACGGAAGCCGCACCTCCTCCACGAACGAGTTCCTGGATGCGGTAAAGCCCGAATACGCCGTGTTCTCCGTCGGCATCAGCAACTCCTATAATCATCCCGCTCCCGCTGTGCTCCAGCGGTTCGCCAGCCGTGATATCAAAATCCTCCGGACGGACCAGGACGGAACCGTCGAATCGGCTACTGACGGCACTGTCGTGACCTTTACGAGCACCCAGCGCGGCATGGGTCTGCGCGGTATCCTGAGCTCCCTCGGGGCTTCCGAACGCCTCTACGGGGCGGAAGTGGCTTCCAGTCGGTATGAGGCCGTCAGTGGCCTGGTCATGAACTCGATGAAGCAGTTCATCGCCGGCGGCGAATACGATGAAATCGCCGCGATCTTCGACAGTGAGAATCCTCCGGTCGTGGAGCAGGCGAAATCCTCGCTGAAATCGTATCTGAATTTCCGCCTGATGCACGGCGAGGCCCCCGAGGCCGAACGCCAGTTCTTCCTCGCATTCTGATGCCCCGACAGCACGGCAACAACAATAACCTGGTCTCCAGATATATAACAATTATTATATCGTAGGGACGGTTCGCGAACCGTCCGGAACCCGACCTTCGCGACATTGTCAGTCCGGCGATGGAGTTCCAGCGGTTGGCCCACACCGACTGGGTCCTGACCGACCCCTTCGTGGTCCGCAAGGACATGTCCCCGGAACGGAAAAACGTCCTCAGGGTTCTTTTCGTGCACATGCGGGAGCGGGAAGGGGGTCGGGAAGTGACCTGTCCGCACCGGTCCAATGAGCTGATGACAACGAGTGGGCTTTCAGACTGCTTCTGAAAGCCCACTCGTTTTTCTCGCGTTCAGCGACTCTTGAAGTCGGCGGCGCGGCCGGGAGGGATGCTCATTCGCAGAACCTGGAATCACTGAAAACGGTATCCTCGAAAATGGTCTCTTCGAGATCGCCTTTCTTCGTGACGAACTCGACGAGATATTCGCGTGAGTATTGAAAGTATTTCGGTTTGACCATGTTTTTGTGTGCAGGGTCGGAAGCCCATTTGCTCACGGGAAATTCCGAAGTCAGAAGCTTCCATTTCTCCAGGAATTCAAAGGCCTTTTCGCCTGAAGAAAACGAGAACGAGTTAGAATGGCTCAATTTGCCACGAAGGTCTGTTGAGTGCCACTGTTGGGAAAAAAGGGTGACCTGAATCTGGATCTGGTCGAAGAGAATCATCGATTTCCGCAGATCCGGTGAAACCTTTTCCGGGTCGACATCCACGAACAAATATCCTGATGTTCCGGCAATCGATCCGGATTTGAAATAGAGATACAAAAAACGCGCGGACGACTCCTTTTCGAGCTTGTTCAAAATCTTTTTTGCTTGCGAGACCGCACTGTTTTTGGTGAGAGTCCTGAATTTCACAAGTCCGGTATCAGCGATCACCTGTGTTGAAAGGGCAAGCATCATCACCAAAAACATCAACCCAGTCTTTCTCATCATGTGAATTCTCCTATGCCTTTCGCTCTTTTTGAAAAGCGGCGTGTTCTTCGGCATCAGAACGGCATCCTGCTTGGTCTTTGCAGAGCCGGCGCCCGAAACGATCGGTGGAAGGCCGGGGTGTTACTCTTCGTCCGGAGAGGGAAACAGGGCTTCGACCTGCTTCCGGAGAGAGCGTTTCTCTTTCCCCGTTCGCTTCATAAGCCAGGTGTCGATAAGCTTGAACGCCTCAGGGCAGCGGGCGAGGTCGAGGTGGTTTTTGTAGATGACGGACTTCGCGAGAAGCTTCGCGCCCCGGTTCAGGATGCCTTTCGTCCAGAGGGCGGATTCGACGAACAGAAGGCCGTCATACGGCGCGGAAAACGTCTCGTAGGGAGTCGGGGTGTAGCCCAGCACCGGCAGTTTGAGCGACAGGTATGGATTGTTGCCGGCGAGAACGCAGAGGAAAACCGAAGGATCGATGCCCTTTTCCTCGAGGCGGTAGATCAGCCGGTCGCCGGCGTCGATGGCCTTGTCGATGCCGCGGGATTCGAGCGCGAGAGAGCGGCCGCCGTTATACAGCGCCAAAGCGCTCGCGCCGCCGTCGACGGTGGCACTTTCGATACCGAGAGGTATATTTCCATCGCGCACGAGATTGAACAGCAGTTGAGACTGGCCGGGCCAGTACCGTTTCGAGTCGGGGAAGACGGTGCGGTTCCGGAAGTCTTTCCAGGAGCCGTTGATCAGCATCTTCGAGGCGCCGAGCGGGGCGTTGCCCGGATTCAGCGCAAGATGCAGGTTGTAGCCGTAGTAGCGGTAGGGGGTGTCGATGCCGCGCATCGGCGAGGCGATGGCGACGTATTTCCGGACGTCATGCCGGAACGGGGTGAGAAACGTCTTGCCGGGGAAGATCGCGCGGGCGTCCGAGCAGTACAGGCGCACGGCGACATTTCCCTTGGAATGGGCGATGATATCGACCTTGAAATCGGGGTCGGCCTCGCGATGCAGAAGGACGCGGATGCGCCGGATCGCGTTCGCGACATGTTCGGCCTGCATGATGTTGTCACCCTGGCCGTGGGCGAAGGTGACGGCGAACACGGCGTACCCGAGATCGGCGAGCTTGCAGGCGAAGCCCTGCTGTTCCGGCGGCGTTGATTCTGTGTCGCCGGACATGTCATAGGGGTGGATCCAGCCGCGGTTTGCGTTGTCGACGGAACCGTGAACCAGCAGGACCGGGTTGGGAAATGCTTTTTGCGAATACCCACGGTAACAGTGGAGGAGGAACTGGTTTGAGTGCGGCGTCGCGTTGCCGGCGAACCATCGGACGATGCGGGGATCGGTCTGCCGACCCTCGTCGGGGAAGGTTTCGGGCACGAAGCCGGGATGGGGATCGATCAGGCGCTCAATGCGTTCCCATGGGGAAGCATCGGAGCCGGTGAAAACCTCGACGGGCTCGGTATTGAACTGGCTGGATGCAAAAGCAGGAAAAACGGCGAATATGAAGAGAAAGGACGCCAGGAAGCCGAAAAAGCGCGAAAACGGACGCTGGATTCTCGGGAACGCATTCTTCATACTCAAATCCTTGTAATTCGATACATCTCCATCCATGGTATGGGGGGAACAAAAATGTGTCAATGGGGAAATCACAAAATATTGTACACGCACGAAAAAAACTGGTGCCCGGGGTGGGTGTGGTGCATCATATCCTTGGTGTGCCGGCATCCTGCCGCGCGCAGAATATCTACATTTCAGGAGCGACTCATGAAATTTGTTGATTCCGCAAGGTCTCCCTTGATCCTGCTGGTGCTGTGCCTCGCCGTGGCGGCCGTCACCGGGTGCGGGTCATCCGGGGCTCCGGCGCCGGTTCAGGCGCCTGCGGCCGCGCCGGCTCCCGCCGTTTCGATCTTCGACATCGGCAAGGCGTTCGAGGCTGATGAAGCGAAGGCGAAGGCCGAGTATGCCAGCAAGACGATCCGTCTGACGGATATCATCGCCGGGATGTACGTGGAAGACGAAAAATACCTGCAATGCCATCCCTACAACGCCTCCGCAAAGGAAGGCAGCGTCGGCAGCGATGCGTTTTTCCGCAAGGAATCCATCAAGCAGATCGTCTTCCCCTTCGGCGTCTGCATCCGGATCGAGGATCCGAAACTCGTCGAGGGGATCGAGACGAGCAAGACCACCACGGTCGACGGGAAAGCCAGGACGGATTTCGCCGATCTCGTCGAAGTCGAGTGCGAGTTCGACGGCCTGATCGACGGCGAGTTGTTTTTCAAACCTGTGAAAATCACCAAGAAGTAAGACGGGAACCTGCTGACGCGGGCGAACGGAGGCCTTCCGTCCGCCCGCGTTTCCTTCCGGGCAAGATGATGGACCGCCGCCGGAGGCGGAATAATGCATCTTATGCTATATACATATTACTCTTTTTTCGGGTCGACCCGGATGTATCCCATGCCTTTGACGGGGATGCCGTTCCGGTCGACGGCCGTGACGTCAACGACGTAGTCGCCGACGGTCGTGACCGTGCCCGCGACGAGCGCGCCGAACTGGTTGCTGCCGTCCACCGCGCCCTCGGCGTAGGCGACGAGGGCGATGCCGGGCGGAAGGCCCGAGACCGAATATTCATACGTTTTCGTGCCATAGATGCCGACCGTGGGCGAGCCGCCCTCTGCGTGGCAGATCAACTGGTTGAACGTGTCGCCGACGCGAAGATACGCGACGCCGGTTTCCACCCAGTAGCCCGCCCGGCTGACCGATATGACGACGTCTGCCTGCGCCTCGGCGCCTTCGGCATCCTTGACGAAAAGGGTGACCGAGTGACTGCCGAGCCATTCGGGGGCGCCCATGAGATACGCAAGCCTGTCGCGATCGATGCGCAGGTCGAGGCCCGGCGGAAGGCCGGTCACGGTGAACTCGTAGGGCGCCTTTCCGGCGAGCGGGACGGCGAACAGGGTCGAGACCTGTTCCTCGAACGTGAAGTGCATCTGCGTCAGACAGGATATCGACAGTCCCGGGACGACCGTCATGACCGAGAACGCCGAGAATGCCGTTCCCGAGGCGTCGGTGACGGTGAACGTGATCGTCGCCACGCCCGTCGCGACGGGGGTGCCGCCGACGAAGCCGGTCGACGTTCCGAGGCCGAAGCCCTCCGGCAGGCCTGATGCCGTGAACGTGTAGGGCGGAACGCCGTCGACCGCCTCGAGTTTGAAATACGAGTAGATATTCTGCGCCCCGTGAATCGCGGCAGGCACGTAGAGACGCAGGGGATCGGGTTCGTCCGCGGCGGCCGGCGCGGCCAGCGGGACGGTTCCGGATGCCGGGCTTGTGCCGCTTCCTTCGGCCGTTCCATCGGTCGAAAGCCCTGAGATCTGCACCGATGCGAGGCGGGTCGAGTCACTGCCGCCGCACCCGTGAAATGTCATGGCGGCCGCGAGCGACAGCATGAAAAACACGATCTTCGAGATCCCGCGGCCCCTGACGTTCATGACAACCCCTTTTCCAGGCGGGCCAGCCTACCCCCGGCCTGTTGCGCTGTTCCGGGGGCGTGTATCGGCAGATGTCTCCCTTTCGCTGAGTGTGTTCTGAGGCCGGCGCGGCGGATGAAATAATAATGACACTTGACAATGCGACAGTAAGTGTCATATTTAAAGTATGGATAAGCGGTATTCGATCGGCGAAATTGCTGAAATGACGGGGGTGCCCCGCCGCACCGTCAGGTTTTATGTGCAGCAGGGCCTTCTCGCGCCCCCATGCGGGGCAGGCCGGGGGCATTACTACACCGACGCTCATGTGAAGCGCCTCGGCGAGATTCGCAAACTTCAAGAGGCCGGCCTTGCCCTGAGAGACATCGCCGCCCGCCTCATCGAAGGGAAGGGCGACGCCGCGGTTCGCGAAGACGCCGCGCCTTTCTCTGCCGCCGAGCCCTGGATGCGCTTTCTCGTCGCTCCGGGGTGTGAAATCCACCTCCAGACAGGAATCTGCCGCATGACGGCGTCGCGGTACGAGCGGCTGCAAGACGCCATTCGCAACATATTTCCCGAACTCGACCACCTGCCCCGAGAGAAGTGAAACCAGCAGGCCGCAATCTGACCGTATAGCCGTTTTCACGGCAGAAACAAGAGAGGAGAAAACAACCATGCCCACCCAAGCGCAGGACAACGACCGGGGCGTCATCGGCAGGAACGGAGAAACGGTTCCCCTGATCGGATGCCGACTTTCGGGGCATCTGCACGGCCGGGTCGGCGAATGGAAACTGGAACAGCGATTCCGTAATGTAGAACAGAAGCCCATCGAGGCGACGTATCTGTTTCCTCTTCCTGAAGAAGCCGCCGTCTGCGGATTCTCGATCCGCATCGGCGAGCGGGTGCTCACAGGCGTCGTCGAAGAGCGCGAAAAGGCGTTCGAGAAGTATGACGAGGCGATGGCCGAGGGCGACGGGGCGTTCCTTCTCGACCAGGAGCGCCCGAACGTGTTTCATCTCAGCGTCGGCAACCTCTTGCCCAACCAGGAAGTTCTGATAGAATTTCGCTTCATCCAGGTCGCATCACCCGAGCCGCGCGGCGTGCGAGTGATGATTCCGACCACGATCAGCCCGCGATACGCGCCGCGGCATCTTTCGCCCGAAGCACTGGCCGAGATCGAGCGCACCACGCCGCCCTACGCCGCGGCCGTTCCCTACGGCATCTCGCTCGAACTCGACGCCGTCATGGCGTCACCGATCAAGGTCGTCGAATCGCCGTCCCACCCCCTGCGAACGGAGATCGACGGAAACACTGCCCACATCAGCTTTGGCCAGCAGACGACCGCCCTCGACCGCGACCTGGTCATCCTCGTCGAGACCGCGCAGGCGATGGCCATGAGTGCACTCGCCGCCGAGTATAACGGTCTCGAGCATCTGCTGATCGAGTTCGTCCCCGAAAAACAGGCGGTCTCCGCGCAGGAGCGCAAGACGGTCGTCTTTCTCGTCGACTGTTCCGGTTCCATGGATGGAGACTCGATCGCTCAGGCGAGGCAGGCGGTCGAACTGTGTCTCCGCGCGCTTCAGCCGGGCGACCGGTTCCAGATCGTCCGGTTCGGAAGCGACTGCCGGCCGATGACCAAAGAGCCGGTCGTGTTCACCCAGGCCAGCCTCGAGGCGGCCGTCGAGCAGGTTCGCCAGATCGAGGCCGACCTCGGCGGTACCGAGATTCTCGGTTCGCTGACGAAGATCGAAACAATGACTGGCAACGGCGCGTTCACCCTGCTGGTCATGACCGACGGACAGGTCAGCAACGAAGACGAGGTGCTCGCCTGGGCGGGCCGGATGCGCAATCGCTGCAGGGCATTCACGTTCGGCATCGGCGCCGGCGCCAGCGAACACCTGGTCAGGGGCCTTGCCCGCAGGGGCGGCGGCGCGGCCGAGTTCATCTTCCCCGGCGAGCGCATCGAGCCGAAGGTTCTGCGCCAGTTCGCGAGGGTGGCGGCCCCCGTCGTGACCGATCTCGCGGTCGATTGGGGCGTATCCGGCGCCGAACCGGCGCCTCGCGAGATCCCGGCCGTGTTTGCGGGCGAGTCTCTGCTGGTCGCGGCGAGGTTCAAAAAAGGCCAGGCGCCTGCAGAGGGCGCGAAGGTGACGGTGCGCGGAAAGACGAAGGCCGGCGATCTCGTTTGGTCGGCCGAGATCCGGCGCGCGAACCCCGGCGAAGGTGGGGCGGCCGCGCTCTGGTGGGCGCGCCAGGCCATTCTCGAACTCGGTGAGACGCACGATCAGGGCAGGGGCGGTTCCCGCCAGAAGCGGGGCAGCCAGGACGCTTGGCGGAAAAAGATGATCGAGCTTTCTTGCGAATACAGCCTCATCTGCGGCGAAACGAGCTTCGTCGCTGTCGAGGAGCGGGCGGCCGGCGAAAAGGCGAAGGGGACCGCCGAACTGCGGCGCGTGCCGGTTCAGATCACGACCGGCTGGCACGGCGGCCACGCATTTCAATCTCTGGGCGGAAAGATTCCGGGTGGCGCCCTCTTGTCCCGCCTTGTTCAGCCCGCCTCGGTATTCATGCAGACGGCCAACACACTCTGCGACAGCATGCGCTCCGTGTGCGAAGATGAATCGGAGTTCCCGTCGGTCAGGAAGGCCAGGCGATCCTCCTCTCCTGTGATCACCCCCAAAACAGAGCGAAATGATGATATTATATCGATAAACATATTAGTTCTCCAGCAGGCCGAAGGGTGGTTCCCCCTGGAAGACGCTCTCGCCAGATTGGCGGGCCGTTCGACGGGCGAGTTGAACGCTTGGGCGAAAGAGTTGCAGGTGCCGGCCGGCGTCGATGTCGCGAAGGCCCTTGCGACGGTGCTCGCGATCCATCTCCTGCGCACGAAGGCCGCGGGCGAAGAAGATCTGTGGGGCATCGGCGTCCGCAAGGCCGAAGCCCTGCTGTCCGACCGCAAGATCACCGGCCCTGCCGACGCCGACGTCTTCACCTGGGTCGCCAGAAAACTCGCATCCTGACCCGTTCTTGCACCGGGCTCGACGCGCCGGTTCTTCATATTGCTCTGTGGGGGCGGATTTCAAGCCAGCATCCCACACCTCGTCTGATATCTGCGGAGTGGTTCTCGAAATGCAACCAGCGTGATGGCCACAGAGTTCGACACGCTCCTGCGGGGCTCGACGGTTTGCAGTATACTTGCATTGAGAATCGGATCAGCAGGAGAGGGAACGCATGCATGCCTTTTTCAAGCCGGTGATGATCATCGCCGTCCTGTTCGGACTGTTCGCCTACGTGTTCTTCAAGAGCGGCACGCTCGAGATCACCCAGGAAGACTTCATGGAGCGCGGCATGCCGATGAAACGGACCGTGTTCAACACCCACTGGGACCGCTTCGGCGATTACATCAAAAACACGCCTGACCGCGTTTCGACGTTTTTCAGCGATCTGAAGTGACGAGAAGCTTTTTGATCTCGTCGAGCGTCGCCGAAGTCTCCATGCCGTTGATGGTGACCCCGCCATCGGGAGAGATGCGCAGTTCGAGCCCGTTCGGGATCTCGTTCAGAACTGCCTCGAGATGGCGGTACCGCCCGGTCAGGAAGATGAACCGCTTGTTCGACGAGCCGACCCAGGGCCGGCTCTGATCGGAAAGCTCCCGGACGAACGGCCCGTCGATCAGCAGGTCGGTGGCCGCGAGCAGGCGGTCCCATGCCGCATCGCGGGTGGACCTGATCCGCTCGACCGTGTATCCCGTAAATGTGACGACGGAGAGCCCCTTTTCGCGCACTCGCTCCGCCAGCTCGGCAAGAGGCTCAGCCTGCGCGAACGGTTCGCCGCCGAGAAATGTAACGCCTTCTATACCAATTTCGCGCGACACCCTGGCAAACAGGTCATCGACGGTTGTTTCCTCACCGCCTTCGAACGGCCAGGTCTCGGGGTTGAAACACCCGTCGCACCTGATGGGGCACCCCTGCACCCAGAGGCAGGCCCGTTCCCCCGGCCCCTCGACGGCCGTCCGGCCGATGAACGTATGAACCCGCAAGATCGACATGAGGACATGATACCTCAAACACTACAACACCACTCGGAACAACAGCACGAACGGGATGAGTTCATACTCCGGGATGCGGTAGAGAAAACCCTTCCTCTGTGTCTCCGTGACCATGTGGTGCGTCGTTCAATTCAGGGAAAAGAAAACCGGGCCCGCCATGGGGCGGACCCGGTGTCGAAGCGGAGCGGGAGGATTACTTCGCGGCTGTTTCGAGGCCGAACTGGCGGAGCAGGGCATCCTCGTTGAAGGCGCGGCCGAGGAAGGCCTGGACCTGCACGTTCTGGTCGGCGGTGCGGCCGGGGGCGAGGATCAGGTCGCGATACTTCTTCCCGGTGGCGCCGTCGAACACCCCGTTCTTCTCGAACTCGGTGAAGATGTCGGCCGAGATCGCGCGGGCCCAGAGATACCCGTAGTAGCCGGAGTCATACCCACCCATCAGATGGCCGAAGCTGGCCTGTGGATGCGTTCCGACGCTCTTGGGCGTCAGCATATACTGCCGCTGGAGCCGGCCGTAGGTGATCGTGGTGTTCTTCAGGTCGGTTGTATGGCAGGCCATATCGAACTTCGTGAGGAAGATCTGGCGCACGTTCACGAGGCCGGCGTCGAAGGTGCGGCTCTTGATGAGCCGGTCGATCATCGCGTCAGGCAGCTTCTCGGAGGGGTTCTTCCAGTGGCCGGAGATGCGCTTGAGAACGTCCTTGTTCCAGGCCCAGTTCTCGAGAATCGTCGAGGGCACCTCGACGAAGTCGCGGGCGACGGCGGTTCCCGAGAACATGCCGTAGCGGGCCTTCGTGAAGATGTTGTGGGTGACGTGGCCGAACTCGTGGAACATCGTCTCGACGTCGTCGTGTGTCAGCAGCGAGGGCTGGCCGGCCGCCGGCCGGTTGAAGTTGCCGACGATGGCGCAGGCGGGCTTCTGGTAGACGCCGCCCGGCAGCTCGCGGCCGCCGACCAGGCCGAAGCAGGCCTGGTGCTTGTATTTTCCGTCGCGCGGGAACAGGTCGATGAACAGATACCCGATGACCTCGCCGTTCTTCTCCTTCACGACGTAGGACATCACTTCCTCGTTCCAGACGGGGAGAGCGGCTTTTTCCATGACCACGTCGAAGACTTCGGCGTAGATGGCGAGCATGCCGTTCATGACGGTCTCGAGCGGGAAATACTGCTTCATCGCTTCCTTGTCGATGTCGAGAACCATTTTGCTGTACTGGTTGTTCCAGTAGCGCCACTGCCAGCCCATCAGGGGCTCGGTGGTGCGGATGCCGGCTTCCTTCGCGCGAAGGTCGAGGCGGTCTCTCATCTCGGCTTTCGCCTTGGGAAGCAGTTTGCCGTGCAGGCGGTCGAGGAACTCGGTGACCGCCTCGGGCTTTTTCGCCATGCGGTCGTCGAGCTGATACTCGGCGTGATTCTTGTATCCGAGCAGTTCGGCGAGCTGCTGGCGGAGCCGGAGGCCCTCTTCGAGCAACTGCACGTTGGTATCGGCGCAGCGGTTGTTGAACTTGAACTCGAGCCGGCGGCGGACGTCGTCGTTCTTCGCGTTGTCCATCATCGGGAAATAGTCGGGGTAGTTGAGGGTGACGACGAACCTGCCGTCGGTCGTGGTGGCGAGGCCCGCGATGAAGTCTTCGGGAAGGCCTTCGAGCTCTTCCTTCGTGACCTCGAGCTGGTCTTTCCAGTCGCGGATGTTTTTCTCGAACTTGAGTTCGGTCGCGACGAGCTGCTGCTTGAGCTCCTTGTATTTCGCGAGGTCGGCTTCGGACAGCATGAGACCGTTGCGCTTGAACCCGAGCATGATGCGGTCGAGCAGGAACTGCTGTTCATCGGAAAGCTGCGGCTTCGTCTGCGCAAACTCGTTGACGGCGTTGTACAGGTCGCGCCGGGTCATGATCTCGACGGTGTATTTGCTCGATTCCTCTTCGAGCGCGGCCGCGGCATCGCGCACCGCGGCATCCTTCGAAACGTACGACATGAAGATCGGAAGGGTGATGAAATCACCGAAATCCGACAGGGCGGTTTCGAACGCCTTCACGGTGTTGTCGAACGTGCGCTTGCCGGTCGGAACCTTCACGATCTCTTCGAGGCGCGCATCGAGCTCTTTGCGCGAGTCGGAGGCGACCTTCGCGACTTCTTCCTTCGTGAAATCGAATCGCGGGGCAAAGGGCATCCCTTCGACGTCCGCGAGCTGGACCCTGCAGCCCTGGACGGGCTGGGCGGCCCTGGACTGTTCGGCGAAAGCCAGGCCGGCGCAGCAGACGACGGCCAGAACGATGAGCAGAGAGCGTATCAACATGCCTGACTCCTTTGTTCCCTGAATGGGTGTTTTTGCGGCGTTCATGGTATCACGGCCCTGCGACTGATGCACCCGCCCGTACGGTTTCTTTCGATGCGCGGTTGCAAATCGGGAGCGGGCGTCGGATACTACGGCACGCGGAGGATGTTGATGAATACGAGAATCTGGAAAGCCGATGCGATGCTGCTGCTGACGGCCCTGGTCTGGGGCGCGGCGTTCGTCGCCCAGCGCGTCGGCATGAACAGCGTCGGGCCCTTCACGTTCAACGGCGTGCGGTTTCTGCTCGGCGCGCTCGCGCTTCTTCCGCTTGCTTGGCACCAGCGGAACGCAGTCCGGGCCGAAGGCGGCAGGATCGATCTCGAGATGTCGCGGTATGTCAGGGCCTGCTGCATTGCCGGGATCTTCCTGTTCGCCGGCGCCTCGTTTCAGCAGGTGGGCCTCGTCTGGACGACGGCCGGAAAAGCGGGGTTCATTACGGGATTGTATGTGGTGTTCGTGCCGCTGTTCGGCTTGTTCGCGCATCACCGCCCGGATGCGTGGACCTGGCTCGGCGTGATACTGGCGGCCGTCGGTCTCTTCCTGTTGAGCGTCACCGAGGCGTTCACGATTGCGTTCGGCGACTTGCTGGAGTTGATCGGGGCTGTCTTTTGGGCCGGCCACGTCTTGCTGGTCGGCTGGTATGCGGCTCGGCTCGAGCCGATCTCCTTCTCGATCGGCCAGTTCATCGTTTGTGGAGCGCTCAGCCTGGCGATGGCCTTCTGGCGTGAATCCGTCACCGTCGCCGGCCTATCGGGGGCGCTCGTGCCGATCGCCTACGGCGGCCTGATCTCGGTGGGCGTCGGATACACCCTCCAGGTCATCGCGCAGAAAGACGCCCTGCCGGCGCATGCTGCGATCATCCTGAGCCTCGAAGCCGTGTTCGCCGCCTGGACGGGGCGGATGCTGCTCGGGGAAAGTATGTCCTGGCGAGCGACGGCCGGCTGCGCACTGATGCTCGCGGGGTGCCTCCTGGCCCAGTTCGGACCTCTCCTGAAAAGACGCCCGGCGGACGAACGGGTATCCACCCGCGCGTAGGTTGAGGCGGCCCAGACCACCTGTTGAACTTTTCGGAATGAAAATGCTCCGTTCTGGTGGGCTCCAGGTCGATGAACCGAACTCTTCCCTGTGCATAGCCGGATTTCTCAAGATCCGTATGGTCATTTATCTATTGTGTATGCTATTTATCTATGCCGAAGGGAAATGACGCGATCGGATTGCCGTCGAGATACATTTCGAGGCTGTAAGAACCGACCGGGAGCGGATTTTCCAGCCTGAGATCGGGGCTGAGATTGAAAATCCCGATCTCCTGGAGGAGACCCTCGGCGGTGGTGATCTCTCCGGGGCCCTTTTCCGTTTCCAGGGCGCGCCAGATCCATTTCAGCCGGGTGCCGGGCACGATGCCGGACGTTCGCACGCTCAGATACAGATGCCGGTTTGCCGTCGTGAATGACTGTACTTCCTCGCCGAGCTCTCCGTCTTTATCGGGGAGATGGAGGGAATGGTCGTAGATTTTGAAATCGGCAGGCTTGTCCATGACGCAGTAGTTGGCCGACGTGACGGGCTTTCCGTTAATTTCGAGCTCGAAACGGTAGTAGCCGACGGGAAAATCCCTTTCCAGCGTC
>JAGOCE010000397.1 GCA_017998915.1 Candidatus Ozemibacteraceae bacterium | reverse complement strand
TTCAACAGGACGAGCGGCAAACCGATATATCAGACAAGATATTTTCGCGGGGATTCTCGAACGATCCGGGGAACCGATGAGAAAACGTGCCCCAGATCGACCTCGAGGCCGAGAAACAGCATGCAGCCCATGATATCAATATCGCTAAATATGACCGCCTCCCCGAAGCGTCCGGTCGATTCCAGGGCATAGACAATGATCCGGCGGTCGGTTGGCGAGACGATCCAGAACTCCTTCACACCGTGCTTCTCATAGAGCTGTTTTTTCGTGATGTGGTCTCGCGACGCCGTGGAGGGAGAGAGAATCTCGATGACGAGATCCGGCGCGCCGCGGCACCCTTTGTCGTCAAGCTTCTTCTCGTCGCAGACGACGAGAAGGTCGGGCTGAACGACGGTGTCGATGAGCTCATCGGCCTCCTGGCCTTTCGGCAACCGGACGTCAAAGGGGGCATTATGCACTTCACACGGCTTTTCGCGGAAAAATGGCCGGAGAATATCCTGGAGAGCCCCCTGAACGAGCGAATGTTGCCGCGACGGGGCGGGCGTCATATCGAACGCGACACCGTCGATCAATTCCCAGCGTTCATCTTCCGGCCACGTGCAATAATCGCCGTAGGTGAACTTTTTTTCAGCGCTCTTGATATCAAGGGACATATGGTTCCCTCCTATCACTGATGAAATAGTATCACACCGCGGGTTTGACGGACAAAAATGCGTTGTTGCTCTCGCGAGGCCTGTTGTGGTAGAAAGTTGCATCGCCGCTTGTTCAGGAGCAACTCCGCGTGGGAAAAAGCCAGATTCAGCCGCCGCAGGCCACGATCAGGAGACTTTCGGTTTACCTCCGGTGTCTCAACGGGCTCGATGACGACGGCATTCCGGTCGTTTCGTCCCAGGAGCTAGCCGACCGGCTCGATCTGAATCCCGCCCAGGTCCGAAAGGATCTCGCCTACTTCGGCGAGTTCGGGAAGCGCGGCGTCGGCTACTCGGTCGGAAAACTGCGCGATCACATCATCAAGATTCTCGGTCTCGAGCGCAAACGCATGGTTGGGATCGTCGGCGCGGGCGGCCGCCTCGGAAAGGCCCTTGCCTCGTATCGCGGTTTCGAGCGCCGGAATTTCAAGGTCGTCGCCCTGTTCGACAAGGATCCGCAGGTGATCGGCCAGAACGTCGGGAACGCCGGAACCATCCGTCATGTCTCCGAAATCCCGAAGACGGTCAAGGAACTCAACATCGAGATCCTGATCCTGACCGTCCCGGCCGAGGCGGTTCACGAAGTGTTCGAGATTGCCCAGCTGTCCGGCGTGAAGGCCGTGCTGAACTTTGCCCCGTTCAAACTGATCTCGACCGGCGAAGTGACGGTTCACAACGTCGATCTCGCCATCGAACTCGAATCGCTCAGTTATCACCTCAGTCTTCGCGAGAAGCCCACTGAAATGGACGAGCCATCGTGAATTCGCACGGTGGAACCGTTGACACGCGTTTTCAGACAGTGTTATTGTACAATAAACCCGGATCCGAGAGGTTCTCATGAGTCTTACCATCGAATGCCAGGAACGCGACAACGGCGCCGTCATCATCGATGTGCGCGGTGAGATCACGTTCGAGAATTCAGACATCCTGCGTGACAAGCTCAACGAGCTCTGCGACCAGGGGCGCTGCCGCCTGATCATCGATCTCGCAAGCCTGAAGTACATGAGTTCGGCCGGCATGGGCGTGCTCGTCCACGGCCTGAAGAAGACGCGGCAAGGCAAGGGCGACCTGCGCCTTGTCAACCTGAGCGCGAAGATGCGGCGCGTGTTCCTGATCACCCAGTTCACGCACCATTTCGCGGTATACAACACGCTCGAAGACGCCGTGAAGAGCTTCGCAACGGCCACGGAAGGTGGTACGCCATTTCCCTCGACGAAATCGTCACAGCAGTAAAAGCCTACAATCCCGAAGCCGATTTCGAGCGGATCGGGAAGGCCTACCGCTTCGCCCAGGAGTGCCATAAAGACCAGTTCCGCGCCTCGGGCGAGTCGTATTTCATTCATCCCGAAGCGGTGGCGATGATCGTCGCGCAGGAGCTCCGGCTCGACTCGACCTCGATCTGCGCCGCCCTGCTGCACGACGTGGTCGAGGACACGGCGGCCACCCTGCAGGACCTCGAAGCCATGTTCGGGCCGACGCTGGCGCAGCTCGTCGAAGGCGTCACCAAGCTGAACAAGATGTTTTTCAGTTCGGCGACCGCAGCGCAGGCCGTCAACTTCCGCAAGATGCTGTTCGCGATGACGAACGACGTGCGCGTCATTCTCATCAAGCTCGCCGACCGGCTCCACAACCTCCGCACCCTCCAGTATCTGCCGCCTGTGAAGCAGAAATACGTCGCGAAGGAAACCATCGAGATCTACGCCCCGCTGGCGCACCGTCTCGGCATCAACAAGATCAAGAGCCAGCTGGAGGAGCTTTCCTTCCAGATCCTCCAGCCCGACCAATACAAGGAAATTTCCGAGTTTCTTTCCAAGCAGGGCCTCGAGGGTGATGCCAAGCTCCAGGAGGCGTTGCATCAGATCGACAAGCATCTTCGAGAGGTCCACATTCACGCCGACCTTTCGGGGCGACCGAAGCAGATCTTTTCGATCTGGGGCAAGATGCAAAAGCACAGCCTTACGTTGGAAGGACTCTACGACTTTCTCGGTGTGCGCATCCTGACCAAGTCGGTCAAGGACTGTTACGGTGCGCTCGGTATCGTCCACAAGTTCTGGAAGCCGATTCCCGGGCGTTTCAAAGATTACATCGCCGTCCCTAAACCGAACATGTACCAGTCGCTGCACACGACGGTCATCTACGACGGGAGGCCGCTCGAGGTGCAGATCCGCACCGAAGAGATGCACCGCATTGCCGAGGAAGGCATCGCCGCCCACTGGGACTACAAGGAATCGAGCGGCAAGGAGGCGACGCCCGACTACAAGGAAAAGCTGTCGTGGCTTCGCAACCTCATCGACTGGTATCAGGACGCCAAGGACGCCTCCGAGTTCATGGAGACGGTCAAGGTCGAGCTGTTCCAGTATCACGTCTACGTGTTCACTCCGAAGGGCGACGTCGTCGAGCTTCCCAAGGGCAGCACACCGGTCGATTTCGGATATCATATCCACACCGACGTCGGGCACCGCTGCATCGGCGCGAAGGTGAACGGACATATCGTGCCGCTCGAATACTCGCTCCAGAACGGCGACATCGTCTCGATCATCACGAGCAAGACCCAGAAAGGCCCGAGCCGTGACTGGCTCAAGTTCGTTCAGAGCACGAACGCAAAGAAGAAGATCAGGGCCTGGTTGAAGAAGGAGTTCCGCGACGAGTTCGTCGGCAACGGCGAAAAGGAGTTCCTCGAGACGCTTTCCCGCATGGGCGGAACGAAGGAAGACGAGAAGAAGATCAAGCTTCCCGCCTTCGTCGAGGAGATCAAGAACATCGGCTTCCCGAACCTCGATGAACTATACGCAGGCATCGGAGCCGGCGAGGTTCGCGCCCAGCAGGTCATCGGGAAGCTGTTTCCCGATCTTGTGCCCAGGCAGGCGGCGCCCGCTGTGCCATCCGCCCAGCAGCCGCAGCGTAAACCCGACCGCGAACAGCGTCGAAAGGCCCGGAAGGGGCCGCGTATTATTGCTGGCGGAATTGAATCGGCCGAGGTCAAGATTTCTCGCTGCTGCAACCCGATCCCAGGCGACCCGATCATGGGCTATATCACCCGCGGACGCGGCGTGACGGTTCATCGCACCGACTGTCCGAACGCGAAGGAGTTATACAAACAACCCGAGGGGCGCTTGATCGATGTGCGCTGGGATATGGGCGTCCAGGTCGAGCAGGTCGACCAGTCGTACCGAACGCGCATGCGCGTCGAGACGACTGACAGGCCGGGCATGCTGAACGCCGTCACG
>JAGOCE010000396.1 GCA_017998915.1 Candidatus Ozemibacteraceae bacterium | reverse complement strand
CTCTACAAGCGGGGCTGATTCCGGGCCTTGCGATCCATGTAGGGGAAATGGTTATATGTATCGAATTTTGGCGAGGGGAAGGCCGCCGACCGGCCGCTCCCGGCCGACCTCGAACATGAAAGGGAACTGGGCATGGCGATCAAGGAGTTTTGCCGGGGGGAAGGCATGAAGAACATTGCAGCCATTGTGATCGGGATCTTGCTTGGCGTTTCAACCGGATTCTGCTCGACGGGCGCGCACGGAACACCTGCCGTCTCGAGCGATGCGGCGCGCGTCAAGTTGATGAGTGGGAACAAGCGGTTCGTGAGTTCCCACATGAAACATACCGGCCACAATTTCAGACGGCGCCTCGAGATCGCGGGGGGGCAGCATCCGTTCGCGGTCGTCGTGTGCTGTTCCGATTCGCGCGTTCCGCCTGAAATCCTGTTCGACCAGGGGCTCGGGGATCTCTTCGTCATCAGGCTGGCCGGCAACATCATCGATGACGCCGCGATCGGCAGTATCGAGTATGCCGTCGAACACCTCGGCGTGTCGTATGTCATGATCCTCGGGCACGAGCGATGCGGCGCCGTCGACGCGACCGTGAAGGGAGGCCATTACCCCGGCCACGTCGGGGCGCTTGCAAAGGCGATCAGACCGGCAATGGTCGAAGCCGCACGACAACCCGGCGACCTCGTCGAAAACACGGTCAGAGCCAATGTCGCGATGATCGTGCGCGAACTCAGGACCACCGGCCCGATCCTCGATGAGCGTTTCAGGAACGGCCTTCTTTCGATCGAAGGCGCACGATACGACCTCGACGACGGCACGGTCGAGATGCTCCCCTGAGGGTGCGACCTTCCTCCTTCAGGTGTAACGAGCTCTCGTGCTTCGAAAGACTCTTTACCACCGGTTTCAGGTCGTTTCGTTTCATGGAAGCGACGGCCATCCTTATTTATAGCATTCTTGATATTATCTGCGTCATCTGCGAAATCAGCGGTTCGTCGTTGCCTATCCCTGGTCCATCGACCGAAGCGTCTGCCCCGCACGACATCCAGACGGCATTGACAGGTTGTTGCCCCATGCGTAGAATGACGGCTCCATGACGGAAGAATTGCAGAAAAGCAGGCCAAAAGCCGCATCGAAGCGACGTTCGCAGTTTCCCATCAGCCGGGAAGACCGCGAGATGCTCGTCGACGAGATCGCGGCGACGGGCGGCGCCGAGGTGCTTTCGGCGGCCACCCTGGTCGAGGGGAGCCGGTGGGCCGACCTGCGCGTCATCGCCCGCGGCACACCGGATGCCGCCCCGGCCATTCTTCGCGGGCTGCGCGCCGGCGACATCCTGCTTCACAACCACCCCGACGGGAATCTCCAGCCCTCCGATGCGGACCTGAGCGTCGCCTATCTGTGCGGCCAGTCGGGCATCGGCTTCGCCATTCACGACAACGCGTGTAAGACAGCCTACGTCGTCGTCGAACCGCCGGCCCCCGAGGGATTCGAGCCGCTCGACAAGGACGAGATTCTCGCTCTTTTGAAGCCAAAAGGCACGATTTTCCAGAAGCTCGACGGCCACGAAGAACGCCCGGGCCAGATCGGCCTGATGGAGTCGGTGATCGAAGCGCTGAACACTCCGAGCCACGCGATCCTCGAGGGTGAAACGGGGGTAGGGAAGAGCCTCGCATACCTTATTCCAGCCCTGTATTTCGCCCATCAACGCAAATGCCGGGTCGCCGTCTCGACGAACACGCTCAACCTTCAGAGTCAGCTGTGCGGGAAGGATCTTCCATTCCTATCGAAATATATGCCGTTCCCCTTCACCTTCGCCCTGATGAAGGGCCGCTCCAACTACCTGTGCCGCCGGCGCATGGCCGAGATGGAAAGCCCGATGGAGGGAGAGATCCTCCTCGACGCCGAGGAACTCGACGAGTATCTGCGGCTGCGCCTCTGGTCGCAGAAGACGAGCGACGGCTCGCTCGGCGATTTGACGTGGGAACCGAAAGACTCGCTCTGGGAAAAAGTCTGCGCCGACAAGGATGCGTGCCTGCATATCCGGTGCAGCGAGTTCAAACGGTGCTTTTTCTTCGAGTCGCGCCGTAAAGCATCAGAGGCCGACCTGCTCGTCGTCAACCACAACCTGTTGTTCTCCGACCTCGCTCTACGTGCCGAAAGCCGCGACTACTCACAAGTCGCCGTCCTGCCGGCCTACAAGGCCATCATCCTCGACGAGGCGCACAACCTCGAAGAGATCGCCACCCGGCACTTCGGCAGCCAGGTCACCGGCTACGGCGCCCAGCGCACCCTCGGCCGTCTCTACCACAAGCGGGGTCGCCGCGAGGGTGGGGTGCTTTCCGTCCTCCTGACCCGACTCCTGCTCGGAGCAGGAACATTCACGCCCAAACTCCGAGAAAATGTAGCATCAGATATACAGGAGAAGATCATCCCGCTCCGCAACGAGATCAGCGACCTCGCCCGCGAGGTGTTCGACGATGTCCAGGCCTTCGTCATCGGTGACAAACAGCCGTTTTTCGGCGAGCATCGGGTGCGGCTCACGAAGCACCATGTCACCCGTCCACCGTTCACCGACCTTGCGGCGAAAGCGTTCAGGCTGCGCGACGAACTCTCCAACCTGGTCAGGCATCTCCGCAGGCTTCACAAGCGTCTCGCCGACGCGATCACCGCCGCTGGCGAGGAAGCCCCCGAAGAATCGGCAAAGGGGAACCGCGAGTTCGAGATGCCGCTCGTCGAGCTGAGCAGCTTCGGCGGCCGGTTCCAGAAGATCCAGAACTCGCTCGAACTCCTTTTCGACCTCGAGGCTGAAAAGAGGGAGTCATACGTCCATTTCTTCTCGGTCGCCGTCCGCCAGAGCGGGAAATACCCGGCGATCAACTCGTTCCCGATCACCGTTTCCAATGTCATGGTGGACAACTGCTTCACCTGCATCCCGACCGCCGTCCTCGTATCCGCCACCCTCTCGGCAAGCAAATCCTTCGATTTCATGAAGTCACGGCTGGGCCTCGACAGCGAAGAGCTCAACCCCGAACCCATCGAGGGGCGCTTCCCGTCACCGTTCGTTTACAAGGAACAGGCGCGGCTGTTCATTCCGATCGACCTGCCTGACCCCGCGTCGCCCGATTTCATCGAACGCACCGTCAGGCCCGTGGGCGAGATCGTCCGCACGTCGCAGGGCGGAGCCCTCGTGCTGTGCACGTCGTACCGACACCTGAAGCACCTTTCCGACGCGCTCTCGGTCGAGCTCGAAAACGAGGGACTGCTCGTCATGAAACAGGGCGAGGCCTCGCGCGACGAGTTGTTGCGCAGGTTCCGCGAAGACGGCAACGCCGTCCTGTTCGCGACCGAAAGCTTCTGGGAAGGCATCGACGTCCCCGGAAACGCGCTCCGGAACCTCGTCATCGCCAAACTGCCCTTCGCGATACCCGACGACCCGATCCTCGAGGCCCGCCAGGAGCTGCTGAAATCGCAGGGGAAAAACGCGTTCTCCGAATACCAGCTTCCGATGGCAGCCATAAAGCTCAAGCAAGGTTTCGGCCGGCTGATCCGCCACCGGGAAGACCGCGGAACGATCTGGATACTCGACCGCCGCCTCGTCACGAAAAGCTACGGGGCCTACTTTCTCGACTCATTGCCCCCTGCCCCTTTCAGGCAGGGCCCGTTCGACACTCTGCTTCCCCACGCGAAAAGCTTTTTCGGCACATTCCGAAAGCACGATTGAGACCTTCTGATTGAAAGCCCCCGCTTGCCCTGAGCTTGTCGAAGCTTGCCTTGAGCCCGTCGAGGCGTAAGCGGTTCATCGTGAACGGAGACGCAAAGGCTGCCTTTTCGGATCAATTTTCGACTAAAACAAAATACTTCACGTTAAATTTCGAGGCAGTCATCTCCACACAGGCGAAAATCTGACGATTTACCTGAAAATCGAAAGAATGTATTCGACATGCCG
>JAGOCE010000395.1 GCA_017998915.1 Candidatus Ozemibacteraceae bacterium | reverse complement strand
CGTCGCGTTCACAAGATAATAGTATCATCGAGTAGTATCACTGTCAAATATGCTACCGCTCGTTTTGTGTCGCGACCGGGGTATCAAATCGGGGTATCGGCACAATCATGCGACTGCAATATCTTCACTACAAGCTAGTCTACAGGCGTTTTCGATATAGCCCCTGGGGCTATTCTTTCCAAGTTGAAAAAACCGCCTGAACGGCGGTTTTTTTCGTTTTCGGGAATACGAGAAACCCGGGACACACACCTGGTTCTTTTTGAAATCGGTATCACGTCCCTCGAATTCCCGCACGCCCGCTACAAGCGGAGGTACGCGCTACATGCGAGGCACTGCCGGAAAGCCGGCAGGAAGGGATACGAATTTCCGGCGATCGGGGAATAAGGGCTCCCTCGAGCATTGATGAAGATGGCTCGGGTCGCCCGGTTCCATGGAACCGACCCATTGGAAGCTGTTGGCATGAATCCTGCTTTAACACGCCCAACATTCGAAAATGAAATTCAGACAGGAGAATGATTCATGAACCGGTTTGTCATGCTGTTGCTCGCGGTCCTCACGATTGGCGTGATCTCCCCCGCGTTTTCCCTCGACGGTGCCCAGTTCACCAAGGTCCTGACCGCTGCCGTCCAGGCGGATGAATACCTGTTTTCCCTGATGAGCCCCGAGACGCCGAAGCACTCCCCCGAGTTCCAGGCAGCTCTGGCCGGCCAGAAAGCGACGCGAACCGCGGTCGCCAACGAGATCAACGCGATCGATTCCACCGAAGATATTCAGCAGGCGCTCGTCATCGCCCGAGTCTTCGCCGCCAAGGGCGGCTCGGCCGCCTCGATCGGCAGCCTGGCCGAAAACCTCCTGCGCGCCCGTCTGCCCTTCGTGAACGCCCACCAACTTCCCTGACGGAAGAACCCCCGCAAATACCGACCGGGCGGCCATCCACACAACGGATGGCCGCCCGGCCGTTTATGACGGGAACGATTTCAGCCGCCGAAGAATCGGAAGATGGCCGAAACGAGTTCCACATTGGTCTTGGTTGCTTTCTCCAGCCTGGTCATGGGGCGCCGGACAGAGGGGCGATGCTGTGGCTGGGACTGGGGTGCCAGAGATTTCTGCGCGCCGGAGCTTTGGCGTATGGCCTTGAGTTCGCCGCCGTCAAGCCAGACGCCGCCACAGCCGTAGCATTCCTCGATGAGGATCTCGGCCTGACCGCGGAACGAGTGCTGTTTGAGCTTCGTCGCACAGCGCGGGCACATTTTCTGACGGTCATCGCGGGCGAAAGTCTCGGGGACGTCCATCAATTTCTGAAGGACGGGATCATTGGCGGCTTCCTCGGGATTGTCGACCTTGCCGAGCTCGTACCGGTCGAACCAGATGCCGCCGCAGCCGTCCATGCAGGCATCGATCTTGACGCCCCCGACCGAAACCTCGGAAAGGATTTTGCCGCACGACAGACAGGGAAAAGACGCGTTCGGTTCGTGAATCATCCATCCTCCTCGAGCAACATGATTTCCCCTTTAACCATATCAGAATTTATACAATATGGAAACCCGGGACACACACGGGTGGGCACCTGCACGGGGGTATGTAGGGCGCGATCGGCCCGTCGCCCAAACGGGGAGATGCAGGGTTGAAGGTGATCAGGGCAGGAAGACGTCGTCGCCGGTCATTTCACCATCGCGGCCGTCGGGACCGGCGGTGTAGTATGCAACCCGGCCGTCGACATTCTTCATCAGCAGCGGGGCATTTGTATATGGGTCGATACGTTTCGCGGCGGAGGCGTTTCCGAGGTCCTGGAGTTCCTGCAGGAGGATTTCCTCGCAGGCGGCCCGCTGGAGGAAGATCTCGCGGGCACGGGCCAGGGTGGGGACCATGACAGCCTCCAGCGGATGCCCGACCTTCTTCACCGCATCACGGAGCGCAGCCCCATCCATAGCGTCGATCCCGGCCACGATCTTTCGGTATTCGGCGAGAGGGTGGCCAAAGATGCGCTCCAGCAACCAGCATCCGAGCGGGGCCCTGGCGTAGAGGCGGGTGCAGAAGTTCTCGGCCCATTCCAGATCGAACGTCAGCGTTTCGTTCAGGGAGAACCGCATCCGGCGCGAATGTTCGAGAATATCCCGCATGGAAGCTGCTTCGGCCGGCTTCACCACGCCCTTTCGAACGAGGTCGTGAATGGTCTGTACCATGCGGCCGGTCAGGGAGAGGCTGGCCATTTTCGTGACCAGGGTCGGCGAGATCCGCTCCACCAGGAAATGGTCCCTGGTAAAGGCATGCACGATCGGCGAAAGATCGGCATCGGGGTTCTCCTCCTTGAGGGCGACGGAGAACGAAGCCAGGCACCGCATCCGTTTCCGCGCCAGGGATCCGCTGAACAGGTCGCCCTGATGGGAACTTCTGTATGCCTGGTCCATGATCGCCGGCCAGGCGGCGCCAGCCATGCCCGCAACAGCCTCGTTCATGGCGGCTCTGAGTTCCGGCGTCAGCGAGGCGGTCTTGAAATGGTATCGACCGAATGAAAGATCATAGAGTTCCTGAAGCTTTTGCGCGGAGTTCATGAACGCCTCGAATTCCGGCAGAGGCCCCAGGCGACCCGCCGCCTGGAAGGGACCTCTGGGGGCGGCCGCGTGCCCGAACATGTTGCCATGCTCGATGACATGATAGAGGTTGTACATCCCGACGAAGGCTGTTCCAAGAGAAATGACAACCACTGCCAGGACGGCCAGAAGCATGCGAATCCAGGGCGAAACCCGCAGAAACCGGCTCATCAGCGTATTCATACGGCGCTCCTTTGCTCAAGGCGATCGTTTACGCTGATTCCAACCGTCGACAGAAGGAACCATGCGGCGAGAAGATGAAACGAGAGTGGCAGGACGGCGCGCGCCAGGATTTCCAGAAAACTGAAAGAAGGCTTCATATCGAAGACAGCCGCGACGTCGGGCTCGAGGCTGACGTCACCGATGCCCGATCTCTGGCTCAGGAGTCCCGCCGGCGGGAAATTGGGATGCATGGCCGCGCTCATTTCTCCGGCCGCCTGCGTCAGCAGAGAGCCGATCGCAGTGCAGACGAGCAGCACGGCGAAAGCCCGCACGAAATTTTGCGCCACGGCACGCAGGACGGCGGCCGGCGTCGTCTCGGGGGCGGGATCAACGCGATGCATCACGGCATCCGTGAGCGTCTTCGAGGCCGAAGCGTCCTGACGGGCGCTCCGGAAAAGGTCCTGCAGATTCCGTTCGTTCATGATGGTTCCACCTCTTCGAGTGCCATGCCGATTTTCCGCTTCGCGCGGGAAAGCCGGGACATGACCGTGCCGATCTTGATGCCCAGCTCCGCCGCAATTTCCTCGTACGACAGCTCCGCCGCGAACCTGAGCCCGATGATCTCGCGCTCGTCTTCATCGAGCGATTCGAGCACGGACGTCAGCTCCTGCCGGGTTTCCGCCCGGATGATCTCCTCTTCGACCGACGTGGTTTCGGCCGCCCAGGAAAGGCCCGCATACCGCACCAGCGACTTCAAGCGCCTGACGAGACTTCGCCTGACGTTGAAGGACTGGTTTCTCGTCACGCGGACCAGCCAGGCTTTCCGGTTGAAGCCGTCGTCGAGGAACCGGGGCTCTTCGAAGGCCTTCGCGAACGTTTCCTGCGTTGCGTCCAGCGCGTCCTGGGCGTCGAGCAGGATCCCGAAAGCAATCGAGTAGACCAGCCCCTGGTATTCCTTCACGAGGCTCCGGAATCGGTCCTGGAGAATCAAGATGCGCTGCCCTTCCGTTTTGAAATTCCGAAAATACTAACACCGCAGTTCGAAGAATATTCCCGGATTTTTTTCGGAAAAGCGATTCGCGCTGAAAGATCGCAGGGGCGGGTTTGCTGCCCGCCCCTGCGCAAGGGATATTCCGGAAACGGCGTCAGATCAGGGGGAAGCCTCCCATGACCAGGTGGAGGATGCCCA
>JAGOCE010000394.1 GCA_017998915.1 Candidatus Ozemibacteraceae bacterium | reverse complement strand
TCGATCTCGAAGACGCGGTTCACGAGGTGGTGCAGGAAGTAGCGGTCGTGGCTGACGATCATGACCGTGCCGTCGAACTCGCGCAGGGCTTCGAGAAGCACTTCCCGGCTGGCGATGTCGAGGTGGTTGGTCGGCTCGTCGAGCACGAGGAAGTTCACCGGCTGTGCAAGCAGGCAGGCCAGCATGACGCGGGTTTTCTCGCCGCCCGAAAGGATCGAGACTTTCTTGTCGGAATCGTCGCCCGAGAACTGGAAGGCTCCGAGCAGGTTCTTGATGTACCCGACGGTCGCGAGAGGCAGGCGCTCCTGGAGCTCCTCGAAGACGGTGCGTTCCGCCTTGAGCGCATCGCAGGAATACTGGCTGAAATAACCGAGCTGCACTCCCGCGCCGAGGCTGCACGTGCCGCCGGTCGCCTCGGTCTGCTGGCTGATGATCTTGAGCATGGTCGATTTCCCGGCGCCGTTGACGCCGGTGAGAGCGATCTTGTTGCATCGCACGACGGTGCCGGTGACTCCCGAAAAGACCGGAACGGACCGGCCGTCGGGCAGCGGCCACGTCTTCGCGAGATCCTTGAAACTGGCCACGATGTCGCCGCTGCGCTTCGATGGCGGAAACTCGAACTTGATCACCTTCGGATCGGGCGGCACGACGATGCGTTCGATCTTTTCGATCGTCTTCACGCGTGACTGGACCTGCGCGGCGTGGGAGGCGCGCGCCGCGAACCGGGCGATGAACTCCTCTTCCTTCGCCAGCATCGCCTGCTGTCGCTTCTGCGCTGCAAGAAGCTGCTCGCGCCGGACCACCCGCTCGCGCAGGTAGAAATCATAGTCTCCGCTATATGTCGTGATCGTCTCGCCTGCCACCTCGATGGTCCGGTTGCAGATGCGCGTCATGAACTCGCGGTCGTGGCAGGTCATCACAAGCGCGCCCTTGAACTCCTTCAGCCAGCCCTCGAGCCAGACGATCGACTCGATGTCGAGGTGGTTGGTCGGCTCGTCGATCAGCAGCACGTCGGGGTTCAGCAGCAGGATGCGGGCGAGGGCGATCCGCATCTTCCAGCCGCCCGAGAACGTCTCGACGGGCTGTTCCCACCGGTCTGGGCCGATGCCCAGTCCGTTCAGGATCGTCTGGGCGTGGGTCTCCTTCTCATACCCGTCGAGGTGGATGAACTCCTCCTGGAGCTTGCCGTAACGCGTCATCTCGGCGTCGCTCAGGCCTCCGTCGGGGTCGGCCATGCGGTGCTCGAGCTCGTGAAGCTCCTTCCCGATCTGGTGGACGCGCCCGGCGCCGGCCAGCACCTCCTCGATCACGGGCCGGCCAGCCATTTCGCCGACGGTTTGGGAAAAATAGCCCACAACGATGCCGGGCAACACCGACACCTCGCCCTCGTCGGGCTTCTCTTCGCCGGTGATCAGGCGGAATACCGTGGTCTTGCCGGCGCCGTTCGGGCCGACCAGGCCGATCTTGTCCCCCGGCCGAACCAGGAAACCAGCGTTCTGGAACAGGACGCGCTTGCCATACGCGATCTTGACATTCGAAAGATTGATCATGCTTGTCTCGTGCTATATATAATAAATTGTATATAATTCTGCGCCGGCGCGGCCCTGCCGTGCTGCCGGATGGTCGATCAGGGCGTCTTTCTGACCAGGACCCAGACCGTGCCGTGGCTGCCGGCTCTTCCGCAGGGTGGGAAAACCTCGGCCTTCTTGAAGGTCCTTGTCGCTTCGGGGTGGGTCTGGCACTTGTAAATGCCGCCGATAACGCATCTGTCTCCCGTTTTTCCGGTCATGAAGGTTCCTTTTGTAACGCAATTTCCATTGTTCGATGGTTCGCGTCATGATATCACATTCGTGACATGCATATTCCGGCGATATCCCGCAAAGTCCGTATCACATCCGATGTTGCGCGGCGGATCGGACCGGTGTTTGTCGAACTGACCGCTCACGAGTTGGTGCCTTCCTCAGGGGGTTTGACGGCCGATGTCACGTTCATGCAAAAACTGAGATGAAATGTGGTAAAGTGGCTCTCAGCCATGAAGCGAACATTGAACCTGGTCATCCTGATTGCCGCGTTCATCAGTGGAATCAAGAGCTTTCCCTGGTTTTCGACGCAGTTCCTGATCTTTTTCGGGCTCTGGATATGGGCTCTTATCCTCGATCTGAACTCCGCCGGCCGTTCCGGGAGCGGAGGCGAGCCAACTCTCCGCAAAGAGGGAAAGGGTGGGGTGCCCGTTATCGCGTCGCACCAGGCGGAGATGCCCGTTCCCGAACACGCCGCTTCCGGAGAGATGCCGGCAACTTCCGGCCCGAAAACTCCGGAAGAAGCCGCCAGCGCCAAATTCCGCCTTTCCGCAGCCGCTTCTGAAAAAGCCGCTCATACGGTTTTCGGGCGCGAGTATGCCGCGTTCACGTTCGAGTGGACCAACGTCTTCCTGAGAGTCATGACGCCTTCCCCCGACTGGGACGGCCGCATTCGCGCCGCTCTCGCGGAATACTGCGCGCTGACCGGCATCACCCAGGCGCAGATCTATGCGATCGACCCCTCGCGGCCCCAGACGATGGTGCTTGCGGCCCAGGTGCCGTCGCAGAGCAGGCCGGCCAAGAGACCGAGCTTCGAGTATGCTGGCACCTCATTCGAGAAGCTCGTCGCGGAAACCGTGCAGGTCGTGCCAGAACCGAAGCGGCTCGACGTGATGCCGCCCGTTCCGACGAAGATTGCGTCGCCCCTCCTGCATGGAACGAAGCTGATCGGTCTCGTGAACGTGGAAGAGGCCCCGATGGGATTGATCGATCCGCCGCTGGAGAAACTGTTTCTGTACCAGATCGGCCAGATCCTGGGCTGTATCGTTGGCAGCATGATGGACCAGGCGGCTCTCGAAACGCGGAACCGTGAGCTGGAAAACGAGGTGAAGAAGCTTTCGTCGCACCAGCAGAAACTGCAGAATACCGCCGAGTTTCTCGACCAGGAGGTCGATCGGCAGTATTTCGAGAACATCGACCTTGCGAAAGACCGCGAACGCCTGGTCAACAGCTTCCAAAAGTTTGTCTCGCCCGTGCTCATCGAGCGTATCCGGAACGACCCGCAGGCGCTCCAGCCCGGCGGAAGCAAGCAGCTCGTCACCGTGTTCTTTTCGGATATCCGCGGCTTCACCGAGATGAGCGAACGCATGGATCCCGCCCGCATCGTTGTCCAGCTGAACGAGTATTTCAACGCGATGACCGAGATCGTTCTGACATTCGGCGGCATGCTTGACAAATACGTCGGCGACGAGATCATGGCTCTTTTCGGCGCCCCTCTGCCCCTGCCCGACGCGCCGGTGCGCGCCATCTACTGCGCCCTCGAAATGAAGGCTCGCCTTGAAATCCTGCACCGGAAATGGGCGAAGGAGGGCTTTCCCGAGTTCGCTGTCGGGTTTGGCATCACGATCGGCGAAGTGACGGCCGGATTCATCGGCTCTGAAAAAGTTCTTTCCTACACGGCGATCGGCGACACGGTCAACCTCGCGAGTCGCCTCTGCGCGAACGCCCAGTCCGGCGAAATCCTCATTAACAGCGACGTCGTGAAACTGCTGGGCGACGCGCTGAAGCTCGAGGCTCTGCCACCCCTGCTGGTAAAGGGAAAAGCCGAGCCGGTCGAGGTGTTCCGCGTGCTCGGCCCGAGCCGCCTCCCTGATTTTCTGCCGCCCGATTCTCTGATCTGGGGCAGATCGCCAAAGGCCTGATGGCTCCATGACGATGTCTGAGACAAACGAAAAACGTGCTGCCTTGTGGATTTTTTTCGCTTTTTTCAGCTTCTACTTTCTTGGGCTGGGCGGTCATATCAATAGCTCTGACGGAACGATCATGTTCCTGGTCACGAAAAGCATCGCTTCGGGAGCGAAACTGGATATTCAACGATTGAGCCGCTGGCCCGACTTCGGTGGTATCGAGTGGCTCGATCGGAATACTGG
>JAGOCE010000393.1 GCA_017998915.1 Candidatus Ozemibacteraceae bacterium | reverse complement strand
AAGGTCGAGGCTTGGCGGATTCTCGGCATCCCAGACGCCACGCAGAATGGGATTGGGCTCGGTGGTCCAGACGTAATGATTGGATTCGCCATGTCCGCCGCAATTGGCGGCATAGACGGCATCGACGAGGTTGCCGGACGGGGCGGTGAGCACATACCCGCGGGTGGGGGCGATTTTCTGGGCGACGGCGATTGACATCGCCGACTCGCCGGAAAACACCTGGCAGTGCTGTTCGGAACAGGTGTCGAAGCCTTCGCCGATATGCCGCGTGCCGATCTTGGCGAGAATCTCACCTCGGGCGGCGCAGGCCTGGGCCTGAAGAGCTCCAATCGCCGCATTGGCTGAAATCTCGGAGGGAACGACCCCGGCAAGAACCGTTTCCAGAGGGGTGTTCAGAACGGCGTCGATTGCGTCTTCCGCGCCCCAGCGAAATGTCATCTTGCCTCGATATGTGCGGTCTGCGAAGCCGTGCCACGGGTACCCGGCGGCATATTCGACTTTCTTCAGGAGAACTGTCTGATCGGGAATGAGATACAAGTCACGCCCTTCGGCAACGGTTGCCCCATTGACGATGAGTGTGAGTCGCCCTTGGGAGCGGCTGACGACTTCCACGTAGATCCAGCTCGATTTTCCCTGCGCTGCGAGCCTGTCAACGAGAGCTTGGGCTTCTGGCTGAGTGTTGAAAACGCCAACCTCGACCATTCCGAGACGCCCGTCATGAACGACCGTTTTCCCATCCTGCGACATCAGAGGCCGGCCGATCGTGAAGCGTTTGGCGGGGAAGCCAAGCGCCTTCCATTCCGATTCGTAACGTGCAAGCTTTTCATACTCATCGGCCCTCGCGGAAGCGGTCATCACGTGATATCGCTTGACGGCTCTTTTCTCGAGAATTCCGGTGACTTTGGCAGCGTCGGTGCCGCTGATTCGGCCGTTTTTCCCGTTCATGTCCCAGGCAAGGCCCAAACCGGATGTGAATTCGAGGGCCGTCGCATACTGGGCGACCTTGATATTGATCAGACGCTCGGCAGATGCCTTTCCGGCGAAGGCAAAAACACCCCAGAAACAGATGGACACGATCATAAAATAGCTGACGTTATATGACCGGAAGCGGGCTGATCGGACGTTCATGAACGGCTCCCTCCAGAATGTGCTGTCGGAACGAACGTGATGTGGGGTACCTGTTCGGTGGTGATATGAATCAAGTTTACTGAAAATATTCTCATCCGTAAACCCTTCTCGTGGGGAAGAGACCAGGATGGAACCTTGAAATCCGGAGGGGTGGATTGTTTTCTGGGCTTTCGGTATAATGAACACATACATTTCTGCGAGGAGTTGAGAATGAAGTATTGGTCGCGGATCTGGTTCATTTTCATGGTTGTACTGTTGGTGATGGCCGTTCCGGCCGCACGGGCCGATGAAGACCCGCCCAGTTACAGGATTTCCGTCTCACCGGCGTTCGAGGTTTCGGGCAAGAATTACGGCTCCTTCGAAACCCCGGTGTATGAGCTCGACGAGCCTCTCGATACGCTCATGGTCGCTGCCGATGTCGAAAAGGCTGCCGGTGCGACGGTGAACTCGTATGTCCGCTTCCGGTATGCGAAAACCGGCCGCTGGAGCCGCTTTGAAGCATTCGATGCCGAAGCGCATTTTGCCGATGTAAACCCGGTTTCTGCCTGGCAGATGGTGTTCGTGGTCTATGATCCATCGATGGGAACGACCCGCGTGAATCGCTATGTTGCCCAGGGCCGCCGGATGGGCGAAGAGATGATGGAGGCCATGATGGCCAAGACCATGCCTCTGCCTTCCGCCAACGTGTGCCCCAAGCCGTCCATCGTCTCGCGTGCAGCTTGGAATGCACGTCCGCCGAAGGGGGAATACCGCATTCAGACCCCGCTGAAGATCGTCCTGCACCACAGTTGGCAGCCGGCTCAGGCCCAGTATAAGGGCGCCGCCACGATCCGCGGAATCCAGAACTACCACATGGACGACCCGAATACCGGCTGGGCCGACATCGGCTACCATTTCCTGATCGGGCCCGACGGCGTCATCTACCAGGGACGGCCCGAAAATGCTCTCGGTGCGCACTGTCCGCCCAACACCAACATGGTCGGCATCTGCATGATCGGCAACTACGATCCTGGCGCCGACCCGGTGAACGCGAAGATGGAAACCTCGCTCGTCAGCCTGCTGTCCTGGCTCTCGTCGACCTACAAGATCGATCCCCGCACCCAATACTACGGCCACCGGAACTTCTCCAGCAAAACCTGCCCCGGAGACGGTGTGTACAACAGGATGTCGTATTATCGCGAGGAAGTCCTGAAAAACACCGGGCTCAAATAAGAATCATACAGGGAAAACGACAGAACCGCCCCTCGAACGAGGGGCGGTTCGCGTTTTGGGCGTGTGTGGCAGACGCGCGACTCAGTCCCAGGCGATGCCGTCGACGCCTTCGATGCCCAGGCCGGGGGTGTCGGGCATGATCAGATGCGGCCCTTCGAGAACGGCACCGCCCCGGATCGGGTCCGAGGCGCAGAGCGACGGGCTGTCGAGGTCGCATCGGGTGATGATTCTCCTGGCGCAGGCCAGGTGTGCGGCAGCGGTAACGGCCAGTTTGCTTTCCATCATGCAGCCCATGAAACACTCGACGCCGTGAAGCTCGGCCATGGCGCAAATCTGCTGGGCGCCGCGCAGTCCCCCCGTTTTCATCAGCTTGATGTTGAGGTAGTCGGCCGCTCGCCGGGCGAGCAGGATTTCTGCGTCGCGAGGTGAGAATACCGCTTCATCGGCCAGGACGGGTGTGGCGATGGCATGCTTCACGGCGGCCATGCCCTCGAGATCGTGGGCCGGAAGCGGCTGTTCGAGGAGCTCGATTCCCAGGCCGGCCGACTCGATCTCGCGCATGATGCGGATCGCTTCCCGCTCGTTCCAGCCCTGGTTGGCATCGAGCCGGATGACGATATCCGGTCCGACCGCGGCTCGGACCGCGCGGATACGCTCGATGTCCGAGGCCGGCTCCTTGCCGATCTTGATCTTGAGGATGCGAAAACCCCGTTCGACGGCTTCTCGGCTGTCGCGGGACATCTCCTCGGGACTGTTGACGCTGATGGTGAGGTCGGTCTCGACCCGGTCCCGGTAGCCGCCCAGCAGACGGAAAAGGGGAACGCCGTACCGTTTCCCGAACAGGTCGTGGACGGCCATGTCGACGGCGGCCTTGGCGCTGGTGTTCTTGACGCAGGAGCGGTCGAGCGTCGTCAACACGTCTTCGATGCTGTCGATGCGCTTTCCCTTCAAGACCGGCGCGATGAACTCTCGGATGGCACCGCGGATGGAGCCCTGCGAATCGCCGGTGATGGCGCCGGTCGGCGGCGCCTCACCCCAGCCGATGTCGCCCGTGTCGGTATCGATCGCGACGATGACGGGTTCGAGAACCTCGACGGTGCGCAGGGCCGTCTTGAAGGGCTTGCGGAGAGGGATGGACACGCTGCCGGTGCGGATGCCGGTGATGATCATGGACGTTCCTCCGATCGTGAGTTGCGAAGGTGGCGAGTCATCTGTCGAGCTTGAACTCGCGCGCGGAATACAGTCCCTGCATGTAATGCTTTCCCTTGGAGAGGAACGTCGCCAGGAGCGGCGTCACGGAAACCCCTCGGGTTTTCGACCGCTTGAGCTCGCCGGTTTCGTCAGGGGCGCTGAAACCGGCGAAATCGTGAATGATATAATAATCATTGTTGTATTTACAAAGATATAACATGGCGTGGCCGTCCATGTAGATCGGGACGGCGGGTGGAAGAGCGTCGAACAGCTTCTTCCGGTCTTCCAGACTCATGGCCTCGGGCATCTGGTGCATGGTGCCGAGGGCAAGCTTGCCTTGTTCGCCGGCGTTGCGGGGAAGCATCACTCCCATGGTCCGGAAGTTGTCCATGATGAAGGTACTGCAGTCGCGGGCGTTGAACATCCCTCCCCAGC
>JAGOCE010000392.1 GCA_017998915.1 Candidatus Ozemibacteraceae bacterium | reverse complement strand
GCGTCATCATGATGAAGCTGTCGCGAGATATCTGTCAAAAATGCCACCTCGAGGAAGAAGATGATTTCAACAAAGTGAAGGACTACCTACGCGACCACCCCGGCGCCTCGATGAAGGAAGTCGCCGTTGGAACCGGCGTTGCCGAGAGCCTGATCGAGAAATTCGTCTCGAGCGGCCGCCTCGAGCGGCTTGGCGTCGTCGTTGAACACGCCTGCCAGACATGCCACAAGCAGATTTCCTCGGGAATCATCTGCCCGGATTGCAAGAAAGACCTCAAAATGCATCTGCAGCAGTTGAGGGACGAGGTAACCCGCACGCGCGAGCCGCCCAAGCCAAAACGGGACGACTCCTCCGATGGCGGGTTCCACTCCGGAAAAACCAGAAGATCTGAGTAGTTGAATTGGATATGGTGCTGTGCTAGACTTCATTGTTTATGCCTCTATACTGGCTTCCGGTGCGGGTTGTGTGGTTCGTAACCGCGCCAGGCCGCTGCAGTGTGGCTGCGCGGCGTATCTTGCGGCAAATCCTGGGCCTTGCCCGACACGGAGAGAAAGCAGATGATTCCTGGTGAGGAAAAAGGCGAAATCAGTAACGAGTTTTTCAAAAAACTCAATCAGCAGATCGTCCAGAAGGACAACCTCATCAAGCTGCTGCAATTGCAGATCAAGACGCTGAAATCCCAGGCTGACGAAGCCGCCGAGGGCCCGAAGAAGGCCGACCTGGAAAAGGCGCTCGAGGCGAAGGAAGCCGAGGTGAGGCGCCTCGAAGCCAGTCTGGCCGAAGGAAAGGCTGAACTCGATTCCCGCCTTCGCGAGAAAGAAGAGCAGATCCGATCTCTCCAGCAGCTCTTGGAACAGCACCAGCAGGACCAACAGGAAGCCCTGGCCGCTTCTGCCGCGGAATCGCGGATTCCGGAGCTCGAGTCGCGGATAACGGAACTCGAAGGCCAGATCGAACAGGAAAAGCAGGCACGCGCCGCCGTTGAAGCAGCGGGACAGACTGCCGACGAAGAAATCCACAGGCTCAAGGCCGATCTCGAAACGGCCCAGGCCGCCGGAGAAGAAGTCCAGAAGCTCAAGGCAGAGCTTGAAACCGCTCAGGCCATGGCGGCTGAACGGGAAAAACTGCAGGAGACCGTGACCAGCCTCGAGCAGGAGCTCGCCGATGCCAAGGCCAAGGGGGCCGAGCTCGTTCTGACCTCCTCGCCCGAGGAATCGACCCGCATCTCCGAACTCGAGCAGGATGTGGCCACGCTCAAGGGGCTCATCGCCGAGAAGGACGAACAACTCTCGACGTTGCTGGCCCCGGGCGGCGCTGTGATCTCAGAGGTTGAACTCCAGGCCTTGAAGCTCGAGATCAACTCGACCAAACAGGCGCTCCAGGAAGCCACGGCCCGCGCGATGCGCGCCGATGAACTCGAAAAGCTGATTCCCGAGCTCGAAGACCAGGTTGCCGAACTGCCAGAACTGCGTCGCAAGGTCGCGATGCTCGAATCCAGCAGCGCCGGGCTGGACGAAATGCCCCTGAAATATGCCGCTCTCGAGTCCGAGCGCCAGGCCCTTCAGGAAGAAGTCCAAGCCCTGAGGGCGAGACCGTCAGCCTCGCTGGACGATCTGGCAAAACTGAGCCGCCTCAACGAGGAGTTCGGCCGCAGGCTCGCCCAGAGCGAAGAAGAAAAGACGAAGCTTCGTCAGGAAATCGTCGACCTGCGCATGAACCTCAACATGCAGCACGACACCACGGTCCACGATCCGAACGTGCGCATCGAGATCGAGCAGCTGACGGGCCAGGTCGCCGACCAGCTGGTGGCGATTCAGAAGCTCGAAGGCCTGTTGACCCAGCAGAAGCGCGATCTCATCACGAAGGATGAGGAAATCGCCACTTTGAAGCAGAAGGTCGCGACGGCAGAGGACTCCAACTCCGTCATTTCGGCCGACTCCGACAACCAGATCATCTCCGGGTTCATCGATTTCTTCGACGGCCTCGACGCGTTCCTGTCGAAGAACCAGAACCCGGAACTCCAGAGCCTGCACCGCAAGCTCCTCGACCGGCTCATCATCCCGAACAAGATCCAGTATATGCCGGTCGTTTCCGAGATCTACGACACCCAGCGGCACGTCGCCACCGACTACTTCCGTTCCGACAAATTCCCTGAGAAGTGCATCGTGTTCGAGGTTGAAAAGGGGTATCGCAAAGGCGACTCGGTCATTAAAAAGTCGAAGGTATGGGTCGTCCAGAACCTGTATCACTGCGCCAGCTGCGATGCTCTCCAGGGCAATCCTGACAGCCGTTTCTGCCACCTGTGCGGCAAGAAGATCACCGCCCCGAACGGACTTCCCGTCGACAGCCTGCCTACCTTCGAGCCGACGGCGACCACATATCTGCGGTTCGCCGAACGCATGATCGAGACAAAGCAGTTTGAGAAGGCCCGTGAATACCTGAAGGAAGGCCTCGCGATCGATCCGCAGTCGGTCCCGATCCTGCTCAGGCTCGCAGACGTCTACGCGCAGGCCTCCGAGTTCTCCGAGTCGCTCGTCCTGCTCAAGCAGGCGCAGGCGGTCAAGGAAGACCCGAGAATTGCCGATCGCATCAAGCAGCTCGAGGTCAAGATCACGATTTACGAACAGGCGCGCAGCCTCAACCTGAGCCCCGAAGAATTCGACAAACTGGTCAACCTCATCCAGAAATAAATTATACACACAACGATATGAATACAGCACCCGACGCAGAAAACAACGCTTCGACCTCTCCCGATACCCTCGCGAAGGCCTACAACCCTACCGATGTGGAGGACCGGATCTACGGTTCATGGGAACAGCAGAACTGCTTCCATGCCGACGAATCCGCTTCCGGCCCTCGCTTCACCATCGTCATCCCCCCGCCGAACGTCACGGGGATGCTCACGATGGGCCACGTGCTGAACAACACCCTCCAGGACATCCTCATCCGCCTCCACCGCATGTCGGGGAAGGAGACCCTATGGCTGCCCGGCACCGACCACGCCGGCATCGCGACCCAGAACGTCGTCGAAAAAGCCCTCGCGAAGGAGAAAACCTCGCGCCACGATCTCGGCCGCGAGAAGTTCCTCGAGAAAGTCTGGGCCTGGAAGGAAAAATACGGCGGCATCATCATCAGCCAGCTCAAGAAACTCGGCTGCTCCTGCGACTGGGAACGCGAGCGGTTCACGATGGACGATGGCCTGTCGCAGGCCGTGCGCGAATCGTTCGTTCGACTATATAAAGACGGGTTGATATATAAAGGCAAATATATCATCAACTGGTGCCCGCGCTGCCGCACGGCCCTTTCCGATGAAGAGAAAATTCCGGAAGAGAAGAAGGGCAGCCTCTGGTACATCCGGTATCCGCTCAAGAGCGGAAAAGGCCATGTGATCGTCGCCACGACCCGGCCCGAGACGATGCTCGGCGATACGGCCGTTGCGGTGAACCCCGACGACGACCGGTTCCGCGACCTTGTCGGCCAGTCGCTGGTTCTCCCCCTGATGAACCGCGAGATTCCCATCATCGCCGACGACTACGTCGATCCGAAGTTCGGCACCGGGGCCGTCAAGGTGACGCCGGCGCATGACCCCAACGACTTCGAGATGGGGCGGCGCCACAGCCTCGAGCAGATCATCGTGATGGATGAAGGCGGCGTGATGAACGAGTTGGCCGGTTCTTACAAGGGACTCGACCGATTCGCCGCCCGCGAGAAAATCGTCGCCGACCTCCAGGAGCAGGGGCTGCTCGAAAAAATAGAAGATCATACACTTGCCGTCGGCCACTGCGAGCGGTGCAACACCGTCATCGAACCCTACCTGTCCGACCAGTGGTTCGTCCGGATGAAGCCTCTGGCCGAAAAGGCCATCGCCGCCGTGAAGGATGGCACGCTGAGGTTCACCCCGAACCGCTGGGTGGGTGTCTACCTGCACTGGATGGAAAACATCCGTGACTGGTGCATCAGCCGCCAACTCTGG
>JAGOCE010000391.1 GCA_017998915.1 Candidatus Ozemibacteraceae bacterium | reverse complement strand
CGTGAAGGATGGCACGCTGAGGTTCACCCCGAACCGCTGGGTGGGTGTCTACCTGCACTGGATGGAAAACATTCGTGACTGGTGCATCAGCCGCCAACTCTGGTGGGGGCATCGCATCCCGGCCTACACCTGCGGCCACTGCAAAAATATAATGGTTGATATAAATGCTCCGACGACCTGCTCGAAGTGTGGCAAGTCGGACCGCATCACGCAGGACGAGGACGTGCTCGATACGTGGTTCAGCTCCTGGCTGTGGCCCTTCTCGACGATGGGCTGGCCCGGAAAAACACAGACCCTCGACTCGTTCTACCCGACCGATACACTGGTGACCGGCCCCGATATCATCTTCTTCTGGGTCGCCCGCATGGTCATGGCAGGCTACTACTTCATGGGGCGCTGTCCCTTCCACGACGTCTACTTCACCAGCATCGTGCGCGACATGAAGGGGCGCAAGATGAGCAAGTCGCTCGGCAACTCGCCCGACCCGCTCGAGATCATAGCCACCTACGGCGCCGATGCTCTGAGGTTCACGATCGTCTGGTTGGCCCCGGTCGGCCAGGATATCCGGTTCGCCGCCGACAAGGTCGAGATCGGTCGCAACTTCGCGAACAAGCTCTGGAACGCCTCCCGCTTCACTCTGATGAACATGACGGGCGCGGCCTGTACGATCTCCGATGCACTGCCCCCCGTGGAGCAGTTCTCGATCTGGGACCGCTGGCTCCTCTCGCGGTTCAACGGCGCTGTCGAAACCGTCCGGCGTGAACTCGCCGATGGCCAGTACAAGTTCAACGAAGCCCTCAAGGCGGTGTACGAGTTCATCTGGAACGAGCTGTGCGACTGGTATATCGAGATGAGCAAGTCGACCCTCATGGGGCCCGACGGCCCCGATAAGGACCGCGTGCGCCGCGTCCTCCTGCACGTGCTCGACGGTGCCCTGCGCCTGCTGCACCCCTTCATGCCGTTCGTCACCGAGGAGATCTGGCGCAAGCTGCCCGGCGCGAAGGGAAATCTGATGCAGGCCGCGTATCCGGTCGTCAGATCCGAGCTCGTGAACACGCCGCTCGAAGCCGAGGTGGGCGAGGTGATGGAAGCGGTCCGCGTGATTCGCAATCTGCGCGCCTCCGCCAACATCGCCCCCGGGAAACGCGTCACCGTGCGTGCCGTGCGCAACGACGCCCTCAGCCCCGTCATCGAACGTCACGTCGAGATGGTCAAGGCGCTGTCCAATACCGAACGGCTTGAGGTCGTCGATGCGAAACCGTCTGGCCACCTCGTTGGCCTGATGGGCGCTTCCGAGATCTGCCTCGATCTGGCCGGCATGGTCGATGTCGAAGCCGAGAAAAAGCGCGTCGCGCAGGAGATCGCCAAGGTCGAGAAGGAACTCGCGAAGATCGCGGGCAAACTCGAAGACCAGAACTTCGTTTCCAAGGCCCCGCCCGAGGTCGTCGAACATATACGCTCAGGTATAGATTCGTATGGCCTCCAGAAGGCCAAACTCAACGAATACCTGACGGAACTGGGGAAGATCTGACGCCGTGAAATTCCAGGCCACACCGAAGGAACAGCTCGAGATTGTCGCGACCGGAACGGTTGACATCGTCACCCGAGACGAGCTCCTGAAAAAGCTCGAGAAATCATACGCCACCGGCAAACCGCTGGTGATCAAACTCGGGGCCGATCCGTCGGCGCCCGACATCCACCTCGGCCACACCGTCGTCCTGCAGAAGATGCGCCAGTTCCAACAGCTCGGCCACGAGGTCGTGTTCCTGATCGGCGACTTCACCGGCCGCATCGGCGATCCGACCGGCAAGAAGAAGACCCGGCCGGCTCTCACCGAGGACGAGGTGATCGCAAACGCAGAGACCTACAAGCAGCAGATCGCGAAGATCCTCGATCTCGGCCGCACCCGCATCGTGTTCAACAGCAGCTGGCTCGGCTCGATGACCTTCGCCGACGTGCTCAAGCTGACCTCGCAGTACACCGTGGCGCGCATGCTCGAACGCGACGATTTCAGCACCCGGTACAAGAACCAGACCCCGATCAGCGTCGTCGAGTTCATGTACCCGCTGATGCAGGGCTACGACTCGGTCGCCCTGAAATCCGACGTCGAGCTGGGCGGCCTCGACCAGACGTTCAACCTGCTCGTCGGTCGCGAGCTCCAGCGCGCCTATGGTGTCGAGCCGCAGATCACGCTCACCATGCCGATCCTCGAAGGCCTCGACGGCAGGGACAAGATGTCCAAGAGCCTCGGCAACTACGTTGGGATCAACGAAGAACCCGGCCAGATCTACGGCAAGCTGATGTCGATTCCCGATGAATTGATGGTCAAATATTTCGAACTGCTCACCGACCTGACCCCGGCCCACCTCGCGGAAGTCAGGGAGTTGGCGCCGCGCGAGCCGAAGGCCGTCAAGATGCGCCTGGCGCGTCGTATCACCGCGATGTACCACGGCGAGGAAGCCGGCGCGAAGGCCGAGGAGGGCTTCGAGAAGCTGTTCGGGAAAACCGGCGACGGCCTTCCCGACCAGATCGACGAGACGACGATCGCTTGCGGCGCCGACGGGATCACACTGGTGAAGGTGCTCGTCCAGTCGGGTCTCGCCCCGAGCGGCGGCGAGGCGAAGCGCCTCGTCCAGCAGGGCGGCGTGCGCGTCGAGCAGGAGAAATGCACCGATCCGGGCCGCCCGTTCAAGGCCGGCGATGCGTTCCTGGTTCAGGCTGGCAAGCGCAGTTTCAGACGTATCATTCTCACCGCATGAGCCGACCTTGAGGTCCTTTCCGGCTCCCGAAGCCGGAAGGGCGCAGACCAGGCGGACCCCATGCGATGCGTGTTTCGGGGGCGCGGGGCGCCCCACAAGGAGGCAAACATGTCACAGAACCTTACACTCACACTCCCCGACGGCAAGGCCCTCGAAGTCCCCGCCGGCGCCACCGTACGCGACGCGGCCGCGAAAATCGGTCCCAAGCTCGCCCAGGCGGCCATCGCGGGCAAGATCGATGGCGGATTCGTCGATATCCGCATGCCTCTTCTCGCTGGCGGCAAATTCGAAGTCGTCACCATGAAATCCGCCGACGCGGCCGAGGTATACCGCCACTCGATGGCGCACATCATGGCCGAAGCGGTTCTCAAGCTGTTCCCCGAAGCCCAGTTCGGCATCGGCCCGTCGATCGAGAACGGCTTCTACTACGATTTCCAGCTCTCCCGCGCCCTGACCACCGATGACCTGGCCCACATCGAGAAGGAAATGCAGGCGTCTATCGCCGCGAAGGCCGCATTTACCCGCGAGGAGCTCGACCGCGCCGCGGCCCTCGAGATGTTCGCGAAGCTGAACCAGCCCTTCAAGGTCGAGCTGATCAACGAGCTCCCCGAGAATGAGCGGATCTCGGTGTTCCGCCACGGCGCGTTCGTCGATCTCTGCCGAGGCCCGCACCTGCCCGACACCGGCGCGGTCAAGCATTTCAAGCTTCTCAGCGTGGCCGGCGCCTACTGGCGCGGCGACGAGAAGCGGCCGATGCTCCAGCGCATCTACGGCACCTGCTTCGCCTCGAAAGACGAGCTCGACGCCTATCTCAACATGCTCGAAGAGGCGAAGAAGCGCGACCATCGCAAGCTCGGCAAGGACCTCGACCTGTTCTCGGTCCACGAAGACGTCGGCCCGGGGCTGATCTTCTGGCATCCCAACGGCGCCCGCATCCGCCACGTGATCGAGACCTACTGGAAAGAACAGCATTACCGCCACGGATACGAGCTGATCAACACCCCCCACATGGGGCGCAGCTGGCTGTGGGAAACCAGCGGCCACCTCGGCTTCTACAAGGATTCGATGTACAGCCCGATGAACATCGACGAGAACGATTACTACATCAAGCCGATGAACTGCCCATTCCATATCATGATCTATAAAAATCAGAAGCGCTCATACCGCGATCTGCCGCTCCGCTGGGCCGAACTCGGAACGGTGTACCGGTATGAGA
>JAGOCE010000390.1 GCA_017998915.1 Candidatus Ozemibacteraceae bacterium | reverse complement strand
GAACCGGCCGGCCGCGAAGCAGATGCGATTCAGGAGCATCGTCACGGAGACCGGAAACAACGCCCATCCGTAGGCCCGGAGCAGATCGGCCGTGAAGGACGCGGCCGCGGCATCGAACCGGCCCCGCCTGTATACCACGGTCGTGACGGCTTCTGCGCCCCCCGTCATGACGAGGATCACGGGAACAAGCAGGCTGCCAAGAAGCCAGAAGGCGTTTTTCGCGAGCCGGAGACGCTCCGCTTCCCCGGCTGCGCTGAGGGCCGGGAACACAGCCGATGCGAGACTTATCGAGACGATGCCGAGCGGGAGGTTGATGAGCTTGTCGGTGTAGTTCAGCGCCGCAACCGCACCTTCCGAGGACGTGGAAAGCAGTGACCGCTCGAACAGGGGCACGATCGACGTCAGAAGCACCCACGCAGCGACGGGGCCGGTTCCGACGACGAAATCGAATATAATACTTTGATCTATATTTTTTGGAGACGAGTCTGAAGCGATATGGTCGGCACCGCTGCGCACGGCGAGCAGAAAGAGCCAGGCAAACTGCAGGAACGCCCCCGCCAGAACGGCGAAGCCGATCGACTCGACGGGGCCGCCACGCACGACGAGCATCCCGGCGATGATCGCGAGATTCACGAGAAGGGGGCCCACTGCCGGCCGTGCGAACTGGCCCACGGCGTTCAGATATGACGTCAGGAGGGCTGCCTGGATCGACAGGAGCGTATAGGGCGTCAGGATCCGCCAGAGCACGACCATGCGCTCGAACGTCTCATGAAGGAAGCCCGGCACGAGGACGCCGCAGATGGGCCGCGCCGCAAGGGCAAGCACGGCGGAAAGCACGAGGGCGCAGGCGGACACGAACCAGAACAGGCTCCAGAAGGTCCGTCGAACCGTGCCGGGGTCGTCGCGACGACGCACGAAAATGGGGATCGCCGCGGCCGAAACCAGTCCGTCCGCCATGAACTTGTAGAGGAGTTCCGGCAGAATCATCGCGGCCAGGAACAGGTCCGCCTCCCGGCCGCCGCCGTATATGGCCGCAAAAACGGCGACCCGAACGAAGCCGCTGAGACGAGACAGCAGGGTCAGCGCGGCAAGAGAGCCGAACGCTCTTCCGAGGCTCACGCCGGCCTTCTCCGGCAGCGTTTCTTCGACATGCTGCGAGGCTAACAGCCGTTTCGGCGATTGTCAACGTGAAGACTCTCCAGGCTTTTCGAGCGACGTCGGGAGTTTTTGACACCAGAGGGGTGAGGTGCTATAATCCGTCGTCTCGTCCGCCTCCGACCGGAATATATCGTGGCTGGAAGCGGGCGCGCCCAAGCGTGAGCAGGATCAACCTGTACACCATCACTCACTTTCTGAAGGAGCGGTAGCAATGGCCAAGGCGAGGTTCATGTCGATGAGGTGGCTGAGACTCCATCTCAAGGAGATCATCTGGGCGACGGTTTCCCTGTTCGTCCTCTCGTGCTTCATCATCGGCTACGGCTCGAGCCGCGCCCAGAGCAACATGGACGAGAAGCGGCGGCGCGCCGAAGCGAACGAGGCGAAAGCCCTGCGTTCGGAAACGTCTCTGCCGACCGAACTCGCCGCCAAAGCCGATCTTCCGGCCGTCCACGTTTCGTATCCGACGGCGAACGCCTCCCTGACCGAAGCCATCACGGTGAAGCAGCTGTTCACCGCGCTGATGTCCACCAACGAGTATCGCCGGCTGCAGAATGTTCCGCAGCAGCTGCGCGAGGCCTTCGGCGCCCAGATCAAGGAAAGCGTGCTCGAAGGCATGATCACCACGAGCCTGCTGAACCTGTATGCGAAGGCGAACAACATCCGCCCCGCCGAGAGCCCGAAGTCGCTCGTCGACAAGGACCGCCGCCAGATCGCCCCCGGTGAGTTCGATCGCATGCTCATGCGCGAAGGCATCGACGAGAAGGAATACTCCGACCGCCGGTATCGTGAAGAGATCATCCGCTCCGTCCAGAGCCGCATCGTCAGGCCCGTCACCACCGTGGCCAGTCTCACGGACGAGGTGATGAAGAAGTTCTACGATGAGAACAAACTTCGCTTCAAGAATCCCGACGAACTCACCTTCACCAGCCTGTTGATCGCGCCCGGCGACTTCGCCGGAATCGCCTCGATCACCGAAGTCGAGATCAAGGAATACTACGACAAGAACCGCAGCGAGTTCATGAGCTCGAAACGCGCATCCGTGTTCCACGTGTTCATCAACCCGAACGACGCGGAGTATCAGAAGAGCATGCCCGTCTCCGAGAGCGACATCAAGCGCCGCTACACGGACAAGATCGACGAGTTCAAGGTTCCCGAGACGGTCACCGCGCGGCATATTCTGATCAAGCCCCGCAGCAGCTTCGAGAAAGATCTCGATAACTATTCTATTTCACTGCGCAACTTCGCAATCCAGCAGAAGAACGGAGAGACCCTCTACTCGTTCAACGCCGGAATCGCCGACCGCAAGGCCGATGCCGCACTCGATTACTCCAGCATCGTTCTCACGACGGCCTCGGGTACCGCGCTTCAGCCGACCGCCGACAGCCAGAAAATGATCGACGGCGCCCTCGCCCTGCCCCTTTCCGGGAATCCCCAGGAAGCCATTTCCGGCGCTGTCTGCATCGTCCTTCCGGCCGGCGAAGCCCCTGCCAAACTTGAAATCAAGGACAAGCACAGCACGCATGCGTTCGACGTCAGCGCCGCCCACGATGAAGAACGGGCGTTCGCGGCGGCCGAAACCGAGATCCGCGCGATCCGCGACAGGATCGTGACCGGCAAGGAAGACTTCGCGAAGCTCGCGTCCGAGAAGTCCGACGACACCGGTTCGAAGAAGGACGGCGGCAACCTCGGCGCGTTCGCCCGCGGCCAGATGGTCAAGCCCTTCGAGGATGCCGCGTTCGCCGCGGCCATCGGCGATGTGACCGAGCCTGTCCGCACCAAGTTCGGCTGGCACGTCATCAAGGTCGAAAACCGCGATGCCGGCAAGACAAGCGCCTTGAACGACGTTCGTGGCCGCATCGAGGCGGAAATCCGGAAAGAACAGGCCGACGCGAAGGCCCAGAGCGATCTCGAAATGGCCAAGGATCTTCTCGAGCAGAAGAGCCGCACGCCCAAGGAAGTCGCCATGCAGTATTCCATGGGCAAGTCCCGCCGCACCGAAGGCAAACTGCCGGTGTTCTTCAAGGGCGAGATCACGACCGATTATTCCCCTGAACAGCGCGCGATCCTCGAAGACGAGATCGGCCAGGGCGGCAGCGTCATGCCGGAAATCGAGGAAGCCGTCTTCAGCCTGAAGCCGGAGGACGTTTCGCCCGTCATCAAGACCGAGAAGGGCTACCATCTCTTCCAGCTCGAGACGATTCTCGAACCCATCCAGCTCGGCTTTACCGATACGGTCAAGGCAAAGATCCGCAGCATTCTCGAGGATAAACGCCGCCGGGAACTCGCTTCGCAGAAGGCCCAGGAGATCGCCAAGCGGATCAACGCCGCCACCTTCGAAGCCGTCGCTTCCGAGGCTCATGAGGCTGGCGCGGTCAAGCTCGGCCCCCTGCCCTTCTCCGCCAATCCCGGCTTCTCGAACTTCGCGCTGACTCAGGCTGTCGGCCAGGTCACCGTCGACGGTCACACCTATCTTCCTGCCCTCCACAAAGAGTTCGCCGCCCTTCCGAAGACCGGCGCGGAAAACCGGATGCTCGGCCCGATCGAGAGCGAGCTGGGCTTCCACTTCATCCGCATCGACTCCTACAAGGTCGACCAGTTCAAGCCCTTCGACAGCCTGAAGGACGAACTGCGCAACATCATGACCTTCGAACCCACCGAGGTCGCGATTCAGGACTTCTTCGCGAAGAACCAGGAGACGTTCGACACGCCCGAGTCGCGCAAGCTGCGCCAGATTCTCGTCTCCGACGAGGAAACGGCGAACGACGTGTACAAGCGCCTGCAGAATGGCGAGATATTCTCGCTGCTCGCCAAGCGCTACTC
>JAGOCE010000035.1 GCA_017998915.1 Candidatus Ozemibacteraceae bacterium | reverse complement strand
AAAGACATGAAGAACTCTTAATCCGCGGCCTCACCCAAATCCCCCTCGCAGCAGACGAAAGCCGCCGCCGCCGCGGCCGCAGCTCCCGCTCCGGCGCCGGCGCCGGTTTCTGCAACGCCCGCCGCTCCGGCGCCGGGGGGGAAATCCCTCGAGGCGATCCGCGCCGAGCTGATCGAAAAAGGCAAGAAACAGGGATACCTCAGCTACCAGGAAATCAACAGCGCGCTTCCCGACGGGCTCGACACCGAAGCCTTCGAAACCGTCGTGACCGAGCTGATGGATGCCAACGTCGAGCTGGTCGATGACGACGAGATCCAGCTCAAGGAAAAACTCCGGATGCCGGAGGAGAAGAAGGACGAGAACTACGTCGAGGCCCAGGAAGATTTTGACGACATCGACGACTCGGTTCGCGTCTATCTCCGGGAGATCGGCAAGATCAAGCTGCTGACGATGCAGGAGGAGGTCACCCTCGCCAAACGCATCGAGCACGGCGACCAGGAAGCCCAGCGCAAGCTGATCGAGGCGAACCTCCGCCTCGTCGTTTCGGTCGCGAAGAAATACACCAAGCGGGGCCTGCTCTTCCTCGACCTGATTCAGGAGGGCAACCAGGGCCTGATCCGCGCCGTCGAGAAGTTCAAATATCGCAAAGGATATAAATTCTCGACCTATGCCATCTGGTGGATCCGCCAGGCGATCACCCGCGCGATCGCCGACCAGGCCCGCACGATCCGCATCCCCGTGCACATGGTCGAGACGATCAACAAGCTGCGCAAGGCGAGCCGCAAGCTGGTCCAGAAGCTCGGCCGCGACCCCGCCGTCGAGGAACTGGCTCTCGAGGTCGGTCTGCCGGTCGAGAAGGTCAAGAACATCATGAAGACCGCCATGGATCCGATCTCTCTCGAGACGCCGATCAACGGCGAGGAAGACTCGCATCTGGGCGACTTCGTCGAGGACAAGTCGGCTCTGCCGCCTGCCGAGACGGCGTTCAACAATATCCTCAAGGAGCAGATCAATCGGGTGCTCTCGACCCTGACCGAACGCGAGTCGAAGGTCATCAAATACCGGTTCGGCCTCGAGGACGGCTGGCAGCGCACTCTTGAAGAAGTCGGGCAGAAGTTCGGCGTCACGCGCGAGCGCATCCGCCAGATCGAGGCGAAGGCCCTGCGCAAGCTCCGCCATCCGAGCCGCTCGAAAAAACTCAAGGAATTTTACATGGAATGACGCTTGCATTCGCCGGCGTGGTGTGATACAATCATTACGCTTCAAGGGCCTATAGCTCAGTGGTTAGAGCTGCCGGCTCATAACCGGCTGGTCGCAGGTTCGACTCCTGCTGGGCCCACACCTGCCGAATGATGTCCTAAGCCCCCATCGTCTAGCGGCCCAGGACACAGCCCTTTCAAGGCTGCGGCGAGGGTTCGAATCCCTCTGGGGGCGCCCTTATAAATACCGCCATCGATCGTCCATCGATGGCGGTTTCCCTTTATGGGCAAAACGGGCGAATCGCGTTCGTCCTTCCTTTATTCCGTCGTTTGTATCGTCGGGGCGAGTTTGAACCCGCCCCGACAGCAGCATTGTGATGCAAAAATCAGATGTATGGGGGGGCTTGCGGGTTTTGTACCCTCATGTTACGATTAACTATCTTCGTCCGAATTTGAGAAAAAGGGGAGTATTGATGAAGAGGTTAACAGCCTGTTTCGCCCTGTCGTTCTTTTGTACCGCTTCGGCGTTCGCTTTTGACGTGTCGCCGACGCAAACGAATGTGAAGCCGACCCGCCGCGGCCCGGTTTCCATTTCCGAGAACCTGATCCGCGCGGTTACGTCCCGCAGCGCCGATATCCGGAACGTCGACCTGCTGGTCGCGACCGAAGACGGTCAGCGCCTCGGTAGCCTCCGCGGCGATCTTTCCGAGAAGCTCTCCGGCGAAAAGGCTTTGGCAGCCCGCAGATATATTCAGCGCAATGCCAAGCTGTTCAACCTCCCGGTTACCAAAGATGACAGCATGATGAAGGTGATCCGCAACGAGGAAGCTGCCGGCGCCACGCACGTCGCTTTCCAGATGAGCCTCGACGGCGTCCCGGTTCACGAAGCAGAAATATCCGTCCATATCGGCAAGGATGAGCGCGTCCAGCTCGCGAACGGCTCCTTCCCGACCATCAACGAGATCACCAACCAGATCACCATCGGTCGCCAGGATGCTCTGGCCGCCGCCAAGCGCGCGCTGGGCATCAAGAAGCTCCGCGGCGTCGCCAAGGCCGAGATGGTCGTGCATCCCGAGAAGAACACCGGCCGCATGGCGTTCCTCGTGAAGATGGGTGCCCTCGAGCCCCTCGGTGACTGGGAAATCCTGATCGACGCCGAGACCGGCAAGGAAATCAGCCGCCACAACCAGATGGTGTTCGCCGACACCCACACCGGCAAGGGCAATGTGTTCGTGAACCACCCCCTCGCCACCCCGGCTTCCGTCGAAACCTTGAACAGCCTGACCACCCACGGCCTCGAAGGCCTCTATTGCAAGGCCGTGAACGAGGACACCGCCGGCTCGGTCAACGAGAACGACGAGCACATCTACGATCCGAACGACACCCACTTCGACGAAGCCAATATCTATTTCTACATCAACACCGTTCACGACTTCTTCAAGAAGCTGGGCTACGACAAGCTCGACTGGGCCATCAAGGCCACCGTGCATGTCGGCGACAAGTATGACAACGCCTACTACTCCCCGATGGAAAACGCCATGGCTTTCGGCGACGGCAACCGCCTGAACGACCTCGCCAAGGAAGAGAGCGTCGCGTATCACGAGTATTCGCACGCCCACATCGCCCAGATCGTCCGCCTGAACTACAGCGCCGAATCCGGCGCCATGAACGAAGGCCAGGCCGACTACTTCGCCTGCACGATCTCGAACGACGACAAGGTCGGCGAGTATGCGATGAACAAGATGAACAAGCCCTACCTGCGCATCCTGACCAACAACATGCACTACCCCGAGGACATCGAGGGTGAAGTGCATGCCGACGGCCGCATCTGGGGCGCCATCCTCTGGGATCTCCGGAACGCCCTCGGGGCCGAAGTCTCCGACCTGCTCATCCACAAGAGCTTCTACTACCTGAAGGCCGGCAGCCCGAAGTTCATCGACGGTGCCAACGCCATCTTCACCGCCGACAAGAACATCTTCGGCGGCAAGTATGCCGACAAGCTCCGCGAAGTGTTCAACAAGCGCGGTATCACCAAGGCTGGCGACCCGACCGTCCTCACCGGCGACCAGCTCAAGAACGCCCGCCTCTTCAATGAGGTCCACGGCGAATAATCGTCCGACATAAAAAACACCGGGAGGCAACCGCCTTCCGGTGTTTTTTTTATCCCGGAGCATCCGCAGATGATACGGAATTGATAACGAACCACAGAGTCACAGTGACACAGAGGAAAAATCCTGAGCTGGTGGTTCTGGGGAGGGAAGCCGGATTTTGATATCACCTCCTATTCCGGGCGCACACCTCGATGCGACCAGAGTCGAGGAGCAGAGCCACGGCGTTGGGGCGGATCGCGATCCGCCCGGATTGCAGGTGATATATTTGGCGAGAAAGGCTTCTTCGTGGGTTGGTGCCCTGGTGGCGAAAAAGTCTCTGTGTCTCCGTATCTCTGCGGTGATGCTTTTCTGGCCTACATACGGGCGTAGGCGGCGGTGATGCGGCGGCTCAGTGATTTGAGGAGGTTGACGGACCAGCTGGGACGGAGCTGGTAGAGCACGTTGAAGTTCTTTGGTTCGAGTTTCAGGGTCTTCGAGGGAATCTGTGCCCTGATGGTGGCTGCCCTCGGTTTTTTCTCGAAATGCGACATCTCGCCGAAGATCTCGCCCGCTTCCATCGTGCAGATGGATTTGCCGCCCTTCGAAACCTCGACGCGGCCGTCATAGAGGATATAGATCTCGTCCGTGAGATCGTTCTCGGCGATGATCGTTTCGCCTGCCTCGAATGTCTTGCCGAACATCGTGACGATCTCATCGGGGATGGCTTCGTTCTCCTTCTGGAACGCGAGCCCATACAGGGCACCGACGGTCGACATGTCCTCGGACACCTCGAATTTCCCTTCGGTCTCGTCGGCGCCGCCCGCGAACGAGCGCTCACGCTTATCGTTCAGAAACCGGAGTTCCCGGCAGAGGGAAAACGTCGCCGCGCGGGCGAGAAGTATATCAACAGAAATATTTTTAAAGAAATCCTTCGGCTTCCAGGAGTAGATTTCAGAGTCTTCGAGGGTGATCGCGCTCGTGACCCTGACGGGGGTTTCGGAAGCGTCCTGCAGCCCCATGAGCATGTTTTCCGCCATGCCCATCCGGAAATACGAGTCGGCCGTCCGGCGCGCGATCATCGCCTTCCCCTGAACGATGAAATACACGGTTTCATCATTCGGGGAAACAGGAGCGTTCTCCGAGTAAATGACCGTCTTTGCTTTGAGAGACAGCTTTTTCCCGTAATTGAAGGTGAACATTCAAGATCGCCTGCGCGGTAGGTATGTCATGAATCGTGTGAGATGCGTTGGCCTGAATGCGTGATTCGAAATGGTGATGAATCAGGGTAACACGCTTGGATTCTCCGAAGGAAACAAAATCAATGGAGCGTGAGATTTTCCGCGATCATCGGGGAAATGCAGGTGTTCGGCCGCCACTTTATGGAGGGGCCGAAATGTGCTATCATGAGGATGGTACAGGGCCGGGAAAGGCCTTGATGAAGGAAGTGCAACGTCTATGAGTTATTGTGTGTTTTGCGGAAAGGATCTCCGTCGCGGCGGGGAATTCGTTCAGAACCGCGATGGGATGCTCTTGTGCAAGACCTGCGTCGAAACGGCGGAAGATATTTTCAAGCGGAAGAACGCCAGCGACCGCGACCCTGTCAAAAAGGGCGCGACTGCCGGCAAGGTCGATCTGAAGGCGATCCTCAAGGAATATACCCCCCGGAAAATCTACGATGGTCTTTCGGAATACGTCATCGGCCAGGATGCCGCGAAGAAGGTGCTGTCGCTGGCCGTCTACAACCATTACAAGATCCTCTCGATGATCGACTCGACCGACGTCGAGTTCGAGAAATCCAACATCCTCCTCGTCGGCCCCACCGGCAGCGGAAAGACGCTGCTCGCCAGGACGCTTTCCAAGCTGTTGAAGGTGCCCTTCGCGATCGGCGACTGCACGAGCTACACCGAGGCTGGATACGTCGGTGACGACGTCGAGAATGTTCTGCTCTCGCTGCTCATCGACGCCAACTACGAAGTCGACGATGCCCAGCGCGGTATCGTGTATCTCGACGAGATCGACAAGAAGGCCAAGACCTCGAACAACGTCTCGATCTCGCGCGACGTGTCCGGGGAAGGCGTCCAACAGGCGTTCCTCAAGCTCATCGAGGGAACCGTCGCGAACGTCCCCCTGACGGCCGGCCGCAAGAACCCGATGTCCCAGCAGGTCGTGAAGATGGACACGCGTCATATCCTGTTCATTTGCGGCGGCGCGTTCAACGGCCTCGAAAAGATCATCGGCAAGCGCCTGCACCACGATTCGTCCATCGGCTTCAACGCCGATCCGCGCCCGAAAGATCTCGCCGACCACAAGCTGTTCCATGCGCTCGACACGGAAGACCTCCTCCAGTTCGGATTCATTCCCGAGTTCATCGGCCGCCTGCCCGTGCGCGTTGCCCTCGACGGCCTCGGAAGAGCCGATTTCATGCGCATTCTTCGCGAGCCGAAGAACGCCATCGTTCGGCAGTTCACAAAGCTGTGCGAGATGGATGGCTGCAGGCTCGAATTCACCGACGACGGCCTCGAGCGCATCGTCGACGAGGCGCTGGCCCGCAAGACCGGCGCCCGCGGCCTGCGGGCCGTCTTCGAGAAGGTGCTTCGGAACGATATGTTCGCCCTCCGCGAGAACGGCAGGTCGAAGCTGGTCATCGACAAGGCTTACGTCGAGCGCCAGATCGGCACGCTGATCGAAGAGCAGAATAAGCTTGCTGCCGAGCACGCGGAGGCCGATGCGGCCCAACCGCCGGCCGTCAGACCGGAAGGGGCCGAAGCCGTCCCGGCCTGACCGACACGGCGCACGAACGGAACCATACGAGAATCCCCCCGGACGATTGTCCGGGGGGATTCGATACTTCAGCGAATACTTATTACCTGTTTGCCTCGGCGGCCTTTTTGACGACGGGGCCGGCCTTGACGACTTCGGGAGAAGCGCGGTCTTCGAAGGAGCGGAAGTTCTCGGCGAAGCGTCGTGCGAGATCATCGGCGGTTCGGTCGTAGGCCGCCTTGTCGGCCCAGGCATTTTTCGGCGTGAGGATCTCGGCCGGAACGCCGGGGCACTCCTGCGGAACCTGGATCCCGAAAATCGGATCGGCCGCGAACGCGACCTTGTCGAGCGAGCCGTCGAGGGCGGCGGTGAGCAGGGCGCGGGTGTAGGCGATCTTCATCCGCTTCCCGACGCCGTAAGCGCCGCCGGACCAGCCGGTGTTCACGAGCCAGATCCGGGTGCCGTGCTTCTTCATCGCCTCTCCGAGCATCTGGGCGTAGGTGAACGGATGATGGACGAGGAACGGGGCCCCGAAGCAGGCCGAGAAGGTCGTGGTCGGCTCGGTGATGCCGGCTTCGGTTCCGGCCAGCTTCGACGTGTAGCCGGACAGGAAATGGTACATCGCCTGTTCGGGCGAGAGGCGCGCGATCGGGGGAAGGACGCCGAACGCATCGGCCGCGAGGAAGAACACGTTGCGGGGATGGCCGCCCACGCCCTCGAGAACGCAGTTGTCGATGTGGGTGACGGGGTAGGTGGCGCGGGTGTTTTCCGTCAGCGAGCCGTTGTCGTAGTCGGGGCGGCGCTGCTCGTCGATGACGACGTTCTCGAGCACCGAGCCGAACCGGATGGCGTCGTAGATCTGGGGCTCGTTTTCTTTCGAGAGCTTGATGCATTTGGCGTAACAGCCGCCCTCGAAGTTGAAGATGCCGTTGTCGCTCCAGCCGTGCTCATCGTCGCCGATGAGCTGGCGGGCCGGGTCGGCGGAGAGCGTGGTCTTCCCGGTCCCGGAGAGACCGAAGAACAGCGCCGTCTCACCGTCTCGGCCGACGTTGGCCGAGCAGTGCATCGGGAAGACGCCGCGTTTCGGCAGGAGGTAATTCATAACGGCGAATATACTTTTCTTGATCTCGCCGGCATAGTTGGTGCCGCCGATCAGGATGATGCGCTCGGCGAAGTTGAGGACGATGAAGATGCCCGAGTTGAGGCCCATCGCCTTGAAGTCCGGAGCGTGCATGCCGCAGACGTTCAGGACGGTGAAATCAGGCAGATCGTTGAGCTTGTCCTGGGCCTTGGGGCGGATGAACAGGGTGCGGGCGAAGAGATTGTGCCAGGCGCGCTCGGTGACGACGCGAACCTGGAGCCGATAACGCGGGTCGGCGCCGGCGAAGCCGTCGAACACGAACGCATCGCGATTCTGGAGGTAACCGCGAGCGAGGGTGATGAGCCGGTTCCAGTTATCCGTCGACAGCTGTTTGTTGACGGGACCCCACCAGATATCCTTGTGCTCGGGAGTCTCCACGACGAAACGGTTGTTCGGGGACCGGCCGGAAGGGTTTCCGGTGCGGACGACGAGGGCTCCGTTCGAGGCAAGTTCGCCTTCACCACGGTCGAGGGCTTCTTCGATCAGGGCCGCCGGGGGGAGGTTCCGATACACATGCTTGAGGCCGCTCAGGCCGAGATACGTAACGCATTCTGACGCAGACATCGTCTTCATGCTCCTTTCCTCGTGGCGTCCTCACGGGACGCTCATTTTCGGCCATTCTACCTCACCAGCCAGCGGGGGGCAACCCTTCGATGTGTATTGAGGCAAATAAATAAACCGGCCCGCGGCGAGTGCCGGGGCCGGAATGATGGCCTGAGTGCGGGCGGTCACATGTGCGGTATCGAAGGCTGCTGGAGCGCCTCAACGGGCTGGGAGACTGAGGTTCCCTTCGGTTTCGAGGGCTCTTCCGACGGTATCGGCGGACTCAGCAGCCACCAGACGAATGCGAAGGCGCAACCGACTTCGATGCCCAGGATATACGCATCGAGGATGCGATCGAACCAGGGCAGGTCCTGGGCGAACATACTCTCGCCGGTCATCGCGGCTGCTCCACACAGCCCCAGGAGCGCGGCTTTGAAGCCGGCCGCAGCTATCCGCCCGCCAGCGAACCCGAAGATGGCGGAACTGGCGATGAATCCGATGAACAGCACGATCGCCAGCAGGATTCCCTCGACCACCGCTTTCCGGGCATGAAAAATCACGAGCCGCGGCGCGCGGCTTCCCGTCGTGATCAGCTTCCGGTGGAATAGAAGCGAGTCAGATCCCTCCGGGAGCGTCGGAATGACCGGAAGAAGGCCGGCTGAGCTGCGCGGAACTCCCGGGCTTCCGGCCGGCATGCCGCGAGGCATCATCTGCGACATCACGTTCGATGCCATCTTCCCGCCGATCGCGCCGGAATACACCTGGCTCGGAACCTCGGGCAACGACTCCCAGCCGTGCTGGAATTCGCCGCCGAGGCGGGCCATGAAAAAGCCTTCCGGAAGGTCGAACTTCCAGTTCATCTGGCTGACGTCGAGCGACATCATCGGCAGATGCAGCTCGAAATGCCCTTTGTTGCGCAGCCTGCCGATCTCCTCCGAGAAGAAGATCGTCACGCCGAACGGGGTGTACGTCTTGCCGGACCGGGGCGAGCGGATCAGGGGGACGTAGATCTCGCCGTCCTTGCTGCGGCCAGGCTTCATCGCCTCGCCGTTCACCTCCAGGGCCAGGATCTTCAGCTGCTCGGGCATCGACCGAAGGACAAGGAACTGGTTGTTGTTGTTGCGCACGACCAGGTCGAGCCGTGTCAGAGCCTCGCCGTCGGCGTTCATGACGGTTTTTGCGACGGCGGCGTCGATCTGGGCCGTGCTGACTTCGAGGTTGCGGTGTTTCGTCACCGTCATCGAAGCGGTCGCGTCCTTCTGGTATTTGAACGCCTGGGCCATGAAGCCGCGCACGCTCCCGGTCATCGAGGTGGGAAGCTCGGATGCGTCGATTCCCGTGGCTTCGGAAGAGTGCTCGACGCGCACCTCGAGGCCCTCACGAACCTCGACGCCGAAATACCCGTTCTGGCGGTCGATCCGCGAACGTGCGCCTGCGCTTCGAAGCCGGGGAAGATCGAGCGGGAACGAGCCGTTGATCGCCGGCGTCTGGCGCTCCATCGTGATTCGCAGTTCAACCTGGTTCATCCGTCGGGCGTTGAGTTGGATGCGGAGTTCCTGCTTCCCGTCGGACAACTGGACGCAAAGCCAGCTTGCGATATCGGACCCGTTCACCTCTATCACGTCGGCTCCGGCAGGGATCTCGAAGAGAAACTCGCCGGCCGGGTGCTGGTCGATCTGGAGACGGACCAGGTCGTTTGCCGAGATGACGCCTTCCGAAACCGAGAAGAGAACCTCGTGATCGACGGCGACGCGGGCGATGCCGGAAGCGGCGGGAACGGGTTCCGACGCGGGTCTCTGCTGCTGGTCGGGCGTAGCCGCCTTGTCGCGCCACTCGACGGTGATTGCGGGTGCGGGCTGAAGAACGGCCGTTACCACGGTCGAACCACCGGTGTCGACGGACCGGGTGATCACGCCGGGTTTGATTTCGACGGCCTGGTTCGGGTGATCGATGACGAGGTTCAGAACGGCCGGACCGTAGACGGGAACCGGCAGCCGAAAGCCGTCAACCGGGGCATTCGTCCGTGTTTTGGACGTCAGGTCCTTGACCAGTTCGGCTTCTATCAACACCGGCCCTTCCCAGTCAGCGAGAATGACCGATCGCTTTTCGTGGAACGCGAGCGGGGAAACGTTCTGAACCTGCTGGACCGCTTGTTGTGTCATCGCGATGTCGTTCTGCAGCTGCTGGCGGGGGATGAGGTCCGTGCGCTGGGAACCGGTCTGCTGCGTTTCAGGTGCCAGCAGGGCTGGCACCCCGTTGATCGTGACGGACTTCACGCCCACGCCTTCCGTCGGGAACTCGAGCTGCTTGAAGCCTTTTCCGGACAGCACGGCTTCGAATTTCAGCGAGATGTCGACCCGGTCCTTCGTCACGCGCGCCGTATAGGACGCGTTCACGAACGTCACACCCAGCGGAGGATACCACCGGGACGGGTCGGGATCGGGAATGCCGATGTCGCGGAGATAGTTGTATTCGTCGATGGAGAGCGCGACGAAATCGCTGTCGCGCGGCAGGCGGTCGCCAAGCTGGGAGTAGGGGACATACAGATCGAGCATCCGTTCGACGCGGGGGTCAGCAGCGGGCGGTTCTGCCGAAATGGCCGGCGCAAGCCCGGAGAGAACGAAAAGAATGACGGTTCCCGCGACCGCGGAGGTTCCTGGCGTGCCTTCGGGCCTGGCGGCAAACAGTTTTCGCGCGACCAGCAGCAGGGCGAAAACGAGGAAGAAGGCCGCCCATGCCGCGAACTGAAGCTTCGGCATCAGGTGTTCAACGACGGCGATCGCGCTGATGAGCGTGACGGCGAACAGCGCGCCGAGCGTGGGACTGCGCCGCTGTGCCGACAGCCAGATAGGAAGGGCGAACAGCAGGCCGGCGAGGAACATGACCGCTTTGAGCCCCGTGCGGATCGGTTCCCAGAAGATGATGCCCTTGAACTTCGCAGCCTGACCGGCAGGCAGATGGTTTCTGAAGACGACCACGGACTTGCCGCCCGTCGGGATCTTCATGTCGACGGGAAGGGCGCCGATGTCGCGACCCGGCGCACGGCGCGCCGCCTTTGGCTTGGCGTCGCCTTTCATCATGATGCCTTTTCCGCCGAGCGCATCCATCGAATCGGCCATTCGCTCGAACTTCTTGTCGGCCATGTCCGATCTCATTGACTGGCGCTGAGAGCCATACTCGACGTCCTTCGCCTCATCCTGACGTTCTTCCTCGCCCAGGGAAACCGTGGCCGGACTGATATCATGGACCTTCGAAAACATCCTGGCTTTCTGCATCGAGGTATAGCCCTGATCGGTGATGCTGCTGAGCATCGGTCCCGAGATGCTTGCAAGAACCAGGATGACGCAGAGGACACCGAAGAGTTCGAAAACGCTCCTCCAGGAAAATCCGTTACTGGCTTTGATACGGTGCCATATCAGGCCGATGAAGAGGACGACGACGATGAAGATCAGCCCCTCGGACGACGCGATGCCCGAGAAAAAGGCCGAGACGACTTCAAACGGGGCGATCCGGATCGGGCGATCAGCGGATGACAAGTTTGAAGGCCTGGCGATCAGGTCGTAGCGGTCAGGGGCATATACGCGCCAGGAGAGGCCCATGACGTCGAGATCCAGGGTCGGCAGGACCGATGCCTGTTTGTAGATGAGGCCGCTGACGGGCGCGGGTGATTTATAGACCAGCCTGACCGTGAACCCGTTCTTGCCAGACGAAGCGGTACGAGCCGTTCCGATCGGGATCAGGCAGGTGTCCGAGCCGCGCGTCGACGCGGTGACCGGGGCGCCGTCCAGGGCCGTGGAAAGGATTTCTGACCCGCTCGTGATGCGGGCCGCGAGATACTGCTCGCCGTTGTTCTTGAGCCGCATGTCGAGGCAGGTGACCGAGGAGCCGTCGCTCGTGAAGACCGTCGTCCCATCCAGCGAGTCGATGACCGCGTTCAGGACCGGCACGTCGGCGTGACGGACGACGTCGAGCTGCAGCGGCGGTTCCAGCGGCGGCTCGAGATATCGGAATGCGAGTAGAATCGGCCGGTTTGCCAGCCCTGACAGTTCGGCAGGCAGGTCGGTGACGTCGACGGGCGTCACCTTTGGCAGATCGGCAATCCCTTCGGTCTTGCGGATCTCGATCGAGGTGCGGGCCTCGATGCCGATATAGCCCTGGTCGCGTTCAGCGCCGAGAACCTTCGTGACGGGAAGCGAGAGGAGCTGTGCGACGTCCGTCATCCGGGTTTCCGAGGTGAGTTCGATCGAAATCTGGCCCTTGATGCGCGAGGTGAAGCGGCAGATCAACCGCGTCTCGCTGCCGGTTTCGATCTCGTGGCCAGCAAGGCGCTCGCTCCGGACGTCGAGAATCTCGGTGCCGGACGGAATACGCAGAACGGCCTGATCGGCGGCCGAGCGCGTGATGTTCAGATTCAGTCGGGTTTCGGAGCGCACGAACCCTTCGCCGATCGAGTGGAGGACGAGCGTTTCGGCGAGGAGCCTGGCTGGCTCTTCCGGGCGCTGGAGAGCTGGCGCAGGAGCCGATGCCGTCAGTGCTGCATCTTCCGGTTCCTGGTCGAGAGCGGGGGCGGTGCGCGGTGCCCAACGGATCGTGCAACGGTCGGTGGGGCCAAGAATGCCGGAAAACCAGGTTCCCTCGCCGGCGCTGCGCTGGTCGATTCCTTCGGCGCGGTCGATCTCGCCGAACTGATCGGCTTGGTCGAGGAACACTTCGATCCGGTTCATGGGAACGCGCGGGAGGCGGAACGTGATCTCATTTCGTTCGGGGTCGTCGACCTGAGGGCAGAGGAAGCGGAAGCTGATCTCGTGCCTGTCCGGCCCTTTGACGGCGAGCATGAAGTCGCTGTTCTGCGGCTCTCTCCGGCTTTGCGGGCGGGCCGACGGTGATTTGACGACCCGTGCCGAATCGTTATACCGCTTCTGCAAGAGCTCGACCTGGCCGCGCGGTGCCGCGTCGTCCTGGATGCCGCTGAAGGAGGTCGGGATGATCCCGACCGGGTGGCCGTCGAGCCTGACCCACTCGTACCCGAGATCGCCGCCGGCGAGCTGCAGCAGGGCCCATCGGGGATTGGGCATTCCGAACCAGATGCGGCCCTCGACGGTGGCGATGCGGTTGCGCACCGTGACGCGATACTCGGCGCCTCCGAAGACGAAATCGAGATCGAGCAGGGGGAGGGGGCTCGACGGGTGGCGGGCCAGGAAGGCGTCTTTCGCATCCTTCATTTTGTCGTAGGCTTCCCGGGGAAGAAGCATGAACCGGGGATTTCGTTCCATGAGTTGCTGGAAATCGGTGAACGGAATATAGCGGATGCGTTCGGAGATCAGGCCGGCAGGCGCGGAAGCGGTGTTCGGAAACACCGGGGCCAGGGGCTCGGCCGACAGGCCCGAGGGCAGTGCGACAAGAAGCGCCAGAACGGCGGCGAGAAGAATGGGTACAGCGCGAAACAGCCTGACAGACATGCGGCGATCCTCCCTGAAACGGGTCTGGTGTTTTCTTCCGTCATGCTAAATGCCCCGGGCCGCCGATGTCAACGGAACGGATCGAACAGCCCCGCAGAATTGATTCATGCAAAACAAAAGGCGATTGTGCGTCCCGTTCGATCTGAGTCTGTCGACGCACGAGAGGCGCTCGCCGTTCGACAGGGCGCTCAGGCGAACGGACGGTTTTCGTTCTGCAAGGCTCGAGAATCGATGAAGGTTGCCCGCCGTGTGGCTGTTTGTTATGCTTTGACGGTTCGGTACATTGAGGGAAAATTGCTGTTGAAGAGAGAGGACTCGCATGTTCAATGCCGTTGAGCTCATGATCGATGATTTCATCAAACGCCTCCGGGACGGCTATCGCAGAAGCTTTGGCGGCCAGAATCCCGAGTATGCCGACATCATCGCGTGGGCCGGGCTGATGGCGATGGAGAACATCGCAAACAGCGATGCCCTCTACCACAACGTCGAACACTCGATCCTCGTGACGCTGGTCGGCCAGGAGATGCTTCGCGGCCGGCAGCTGCGCCAGAGCGGCGTCACACCCTACGACTGGATGCACTGCATCATCTCGCTGACCTGCCACGACATCGGCTACGTCAGGGGGGTCTGTCGTGCCGACCGGCCCGGCGAATACGCGACAGGGAACGGAAGCGAGATGGTGAAGGTGGGCTTTGGCAACACCGACGCGGCCTTGACGCCGTATCACGTCGACCGCGGCAAGCTGTTCATCTGGGAGCGATTCGGAGCCCACCAGATCCTCAAGGCTGATCTCATCGTCGCGAACATCGAACTGACAAGGTTCCCCGTGCCTCAGGCCCAGGCGCGAAACGAGGGAATGAGTTATCCGAACATCGTTCGGGCGGCCGACCTCATCGGCCAGCTCAGCGACCCTCGGTATCTCAAGAAAATCAGCGCTCTCTACTATGAATTCACAGAAACGGGCGCCGCGAAGGAGTTTGGCTATGCCGATCCGGGCGATTTGAAACGCCACTTCCCCCGCTTCTACTGGAAAACCGTTTATCCCTACGTGAAGGATGTCATTCCCTACCTCCGGTTGACCCAGCAGGGAAAACAGATTCTCGCGAACCTGCACGCGAACATTTTCGAAGTCGAGCACGACGATTGGTATGACAATCTCCAGGTCGAGCCGGGAATGGCCGGCAACGTGAAGGGGGGGCGCCTCTGAGCGGGAACGGTCCGAAACAACTGACTGGCCCGACATCCGGCTCGCAGTTCCGGAGGCCGGAGCGGCCGGTGCCGTCCTCAAAAAAGGACGCAACCAGCCCGCACGGCCACCGGCAACGCGTGCGGGAACGATATGACCGGGCTGGCCTCCAGGGCTTCGCCGAGCACGAGATACTGGAGTTCCTACTGTTCTATTGTATACCATATATAGACACGAAGCCGCAGGCGAAGCGCCTGCTCGCCGGGTTCAAGGATTTGCCCGGCGTCTTCGCGGCCCCGCGGGACCGGCTGATGGAAGAGGGCGGAATACCCGACTCCGCCGCCCGCATGCTCCATCTGGTGCGCGACATCTCCCACCATGTCCTCAAGCTCAAGTCGTTCGGGAACAACGCGACGATCACGAACGCGAGCACGGCGATCGCCTATCTCAGCGGCATCATGGCGAATCTGCCGGTCGAGGAGTTCCGTGTCGTGTTCCTGGACAACGCCAACACGGTGATCGCCGATGAGGCCCTCTCGAAGGGCGTCGAGGACCAGACGGCCGTGTACCCGCGGCTGGTGATGAGAAGAGCGCTGGCGCTTCATGCGACGGCGATTCTCGTCGCGCACAACCACCCGAGTGGCCACCTGAAGCCCTCGACCGCCGACCATGCGATCACCCGCGCGCTCGCGGCCGCGGCCGGCACGCTCGACATCCGCTTCCTCGACCACCTGATCCTCGGGCGCGAACACGAAGGCTATTTCAGCTTCAGAGAGCATGGATTCCTGTCATGACCGATAAACCGGCTTCCGAAGCACCATTCCACCCAGCACTGGGGCGTTCGCTGTTCCACTCGCTCGGCGACGGGATCGTCATTGCCGACCGCGACGGAAACGTCGTGTTCCTCAACCGGCAGGCCGAAGAGATTCTGTCCGTCGCCCTGGATGATATTCGCGGAAAACCCATGGATGCATGCCACCGATGCCCCTGGAAGATCAGGAAGATCGTCGGCGAGTCCGGGGCCGAGAAGCCCTATCGGGCCGAGGTTCCCGTTGGCGACCGGTGGCTGTCGGTCACGGCCACGTCCCTCAGGGGCGAGAATGGAGACTGCGTCGGATACGTGATGACGGCACGCGACACGACGGATCGCCACATGCTCGAGACGGCCCTGAAAAAGAGCGTGTTCGAGCTCCGCGAACGTCAGGAAAAAATAGATCTCCAGATAGAACTCGCGAGGACCATTCAGAAGGCTCTGATGCCGCCGGACGTTTCGACGTTTCCCGGGGCTCGCGTCAGGCTCTGGAACGCCCAGTCCCAGATCGTCGGGGGCGACGTGATGTTCGTGCGCGAGGAGGCGGACGGCGGCTGGCTGATGCTGGGCGATATCATGGGAAAAGGACTGTTCGCTTCTCAGTTCGTACCGTTGCTCCATGGCTTCGTCCGGGACGAACTGCCATCGGCCTCGACGCCGGCCGGCCTTCTGCAGAAGCTGAACGATCGGCTGGTCGGATTCATCGCCGACCGGTTTCCCCTGTTCGTCACGATGGTCTGCCTGCGCTGGACGCGGGATACGCGTTCCGTCCAGATCGCCTGCGCGGGGAACGAGAATCCCTATCTCGTCGGCGCCGACGGTGCCGTATCGAAGATCGAGCTTCAAAACCCTCCGCTGGGGCTGTGTGGATCCGATGGATACCAGGCCAGGGAGTTGTCCCTTCCGCCCGGATGCCGTATCCTGTGCTGGAGTGACGGTGTGACCGAGGTACACAAGAACGATCCGTCTCTCGACCGCGACTGGCTGGAGAGAAAGATCGGCGAATGGATTTCAGCCGGCAGGGACCCCTTCGGGGAGCTTGTCGGGCATCTCAAGCAGGCGGCCGAATCGAACGTGCCGCACGACGACCAAAGTCTGATGATTCTGGAGGTGTGACGTGAAATACATGTATAGATATATAATGATTTTCGTTCTTGCTGCGGCTCCTGCGTTTGCGGATGCGCCCGGCTGGTATCCGCTCGAGGGCCCAGAGGCTGCGAGAGTCCTGGTGCCGGGGGAGCGGCCTCTCACGATGGGACAGGCGAACGTCTTTTTCAACTGCATCGAGTTCGCGTTCGGTGTGGCGATGACCCAGGCCGAGCAGGAAACGGTCCGGACTGCCCTGATGCAGGAATATCTCCAGCTCAAGGGCGATCTCCTCGACGACCTGAAGGACGTGGGGAGCCTGTGGAAGGATGTCTGCGCGTCGCCGCTCGAGCGCCGCGGACAATATCGTGTGATATTGAAAGATGTGTTCCTCGGCGAGTCGAAGAAGGAGCCCCGACTTGGCATTTCGCAGGCGATCTCCGGCATCAGCGCCCAGGAACTCGACGTGATCGGCGCCGGCACCCCGCCGGTGACGAAGCGGTCCCTCGCGGCCTTCATCGAGTTGGTCCAGATGGCCCTCAAGCTGCGTGATCGTCGCGTCGTTGCGTGGGATGACTCCACCCGTAAAGCCGTCGAAGCCGCCGTGCTGACCCGCCTTGCCGCCTTGCCGCCGGCCGGCCGTAACTGGCTCGCGAATGCCGACATCCACCGGGCCCTGACGGTGCGCGGATGGCAGGACGTGGCGGCCGATGAACGGGATGCCATCAACCGCCTGCTGGTCGAGACCTTCGCCCCGGCGCCCGCCTCGGGAAGCGCGCTACCCGTCGACGTCGACGCGATTCCGATTCCGCCGCCGAATCTGTTCCAGCTTCCGACCGACCTGCCCTGGCCGATGCGCTGAACTCAGACCTCGAAATCCTTGTTGCCGACCGTCCGCGCGATATCGTGCGCGGGCGGTTTCGCATTGTGGAGCAGATCGTTGATCTTGCCGTACAGCACCTCGAGGCCGACCTGGTTGTTCGAGCCGTGCGGGATGATGAGGTCGGCGACGTAGCGCGACGGCTGGACGAGACTGATCGCCGCATCGCGTACCGTGCTCTCATACTGGGCGATGATACTTTGCACCGTCCGGCCGCGCTCGATGTGGTCGCGCTTGAGGCGCCGGATGATGGCGACGTCGAGCGGCACGTCGACGAAAATTCGGATGTCGCAAAGTGGCATCAGCTCCGCGATGCAGAAAAGCAGCAGTCCCTCGACGACCAGGATCGGGTGCGGCTTGATCGTGACCGTTTCCTTCAGGCGGTCCGAGGTTTTGAAATCGTAGATGGGCCGCTCGATGGACTTGCCGTCCTTGAGTTGGTAGATATGCTTGATCAGCAGGTCTGTTTCGAGCGCGTCTGGATGGTCGTAGTTTTTGATGACCTGCTGTGATTTCGCGCGGTAATACATGTCGTGTTCGAGAATCGACACCTTGCCGGGAAACCGTTTCGCGATCGCCTTCGAGACGCTGCTTTTGCCGGACCCCGAGAGGCCTGAAATGCCGATGACATAGATTTCCGTCACGATGATCTTCTCCCTTCTGCGTCCCGGTTCACGGGATGCGGGCCAAAAAAAAGACCGGGTTCATTGACCCGGTCCGAAACATAAGGAGGCAAACAAAACCAGAACCTGTTTCGGCTGGAAATGACATTTCGTTAACGCTGATTTGACCATCACCGAAAGACAAGAACGGACAAACGCAAACAAACGGATACGCCGGAAGTCCCGGATGGGATTCCAGAGACGAAAAAGAAATGCAAAAAAAACAGGCGACCCTCGGACGGGCCGCCTGTTCACGTTCATTGCGGGTCTCAGGAGAGAAGTCCGGAAATCGTCGCGGCGATCTTCACGGAAGAAAGGCCGAACGAGTCGAGAAGAGCTTCCGGCGGCCCCGAGCGGGGGACGCTGGTCACGGCTACATGCTTCCAGTCGCGGATTCGGCCAGCCATGTTGCTCGCGATCGCTTCGCCGATGCCGCCTTCGCGCGCGTGTTCCTCGAACACCGCGACGCGGCCGCCAGAGGCGTTGAGCGCTTCGATCATCTTCTCGGTCGGGAAGGGCTTTACGCAGTACAGGTCGACCACCTGCACCTGGTTCCCGTTTGGGAGGGTGTCGAGGGCCTTGAGCACTTCGTGGAGGATGACGCCGGCGGAAACGACGGTCAGCTTCGGGGCCTTGGAAGGCCGCACGACCTTCAGATCGCCCAGCGGAAACGCTTCGTCAGCCTTGTAGAGCAGGGCCGTGGCGGGGCGGGAGAGTCGGACGTAGCCGGGGCCGTTGTGGCGGGCGAGTTCGGCGATGCAGTGGTAGGCCGAAACAGCGTCGGAGGGGTAAAGCACCGCGCCGTTCGGGAGGGTGCGGAACGAGGCGATATCTTCGAGCGCCATCTGTGACGGGCCGTCTTCGCCGATCGAGATGCCCGCGTGGGTCCCCAGGAACTTCACCTTCAGCCCGGAAAGGGCCGCCATTCGGATCTGGTCGAAGGCGCGGGCCAGAAAGGCCCCGAAGGTGCAGGCGAACGGGATCAGGCCACGGGCAGCGAGGCCGGCCGAGATGCCGGCCATGTTCTGCTCTGCGATGAAGCACTCGACGGAGCGGCCGGGGAACTTCTGGGTGAACTTTTCCGCGAACGTCGAGTTCTGCGTGTCGCCGTCGATGACCCAGATGCGGGAATCAGCGTCACCGAGGGCGACGAGGGCGTCGCCGACGGCCTGGCGGGTGGCA
>JAGOCE010000034.1 GCA_017998915.1 Candidatus Ozemibacteraceae bacterium | reverse complement strand
GAACTGATCTCGATCATCGACAGAACCTGGAAGATCAAGGTCACGGGCTGGCAGTTCGGACACAGCCTGATGAATCCTGGTTTCATGTGGTCGTATTCGCACCTCTTCGAAATATATCGCACGCTTTATGTTCTCCCCCGCATATTCTTCGTCGGCAGCCTCGATCTCTGCTGGACCAGGTGCATGCCCACGTGCAGCTCGATCTGCCATCTCCAGGGAAACTCGATCTTCTTCTGCAACTATGCCCCCATGCGGGAAGGCTGGCTGAGCGTTCTCTTCATGCGTGAAATGGCGCGGCACCTGTTCCTCAGCAAGGAGTTCGCGTATCTTCGCGCCCAGTGGATCAAGATGTTCTGGCTTGACGAGCGCATCATCAAGATTCAGCCTCCGTTCAAGTTCGTCTGCAAAACCCCGGACGAGGATTTCGGCGAATCGGTCAAGAGTTATTGGTGCTGCGGCGACTGGTTCCGTTCGCGTGACGAGGCAAGATTCGAATTCGTCCATCGGCTGGTCATGAAGGGGAAAAAGTTCAGCTGGGGCAACGGCGGATGCGGATGTGACGAGAGTGATGCAGACGTCGTCGCCGAGCCGAAGAAGCCCGTCGCGACCGCCACGAAGCCGATCGGAAATGGTGACCACGGCGCCTCCGGCAAGGTCGACCTGAACGACAAGAACAAGATCGACAACGCCAGCAAGGCCAACAACACCCCGAAGCAGGTCGCCCCGGTTGTGAAGACGCCCGCCCCGGTCACAAAAACGACGACCGTCAAGCAGCCGGTTCAGCCCGTGAAGCCAGCCGTCACCCCGGCCAAGACACCCGCCCCGGTCGTGAAACCCGTCACCACGGCGCCGGCCAAACAGCCGGCCCAGCCCACGAAGCCCGTCGCCACCCCCGTGAAGGCGCCGACTGCCGGCAACGGCGACCACGGTGCCTCCGGCAAGGCCGACCTGAACGACAAGAACAAGGTCAACAACGCCAGCAAGGCCAACAACACCGCCAACCAGGCCGCGAAACCGACCGTTCCGGCCAAGGCACCCACCCCAGCGGCAAAACCTGTCGTTACGGCTCCGGCCAAGACCCCCGCCCCCGCGGCAAAACCCGTCATTGCGGCACCTGCGAAACAGCCGGCCCAGCCCGCGAAGCCCGTTGCCACCCCCGTGAAGGGGCCGGCCGCCAAGGCAGCGACACCGGCGAAACCTGCGGTCTCCGCCCCGGCGAAGGCCCCGGCTTCCGGGAACGGTGACCACGGTGCTTCCGGCAAGGCCGACCTGAACGACAAGAACAAGGTCAACAACGCCAGCAAGGCCAACAACACCGCCAGCCAGGCCGCGAAATCGACTGCCACCGCAGCGTCTTCCAAGGCCTCGAGCACCTCCGCGGCGGCCTCCGCCAAGAATTCGACGTCTGGCAATGGTGACCACGGTGCCTCCGGCAAGGCCGATCAGAACGACAAGAACAAGGCCAACAACGCGGCCACCGCCAACAACAACTCAGCCAAGAAGTAACCTGATCAGACAAGAAGCGGCGACCAGACCTGTTTCGGTCGCCGCTTCTTGCCGAGACGGCATATATCACATATTATATTTCAAGGCGACTTTCAGAGGATTTCCGAGATGCAGGGGCACGCACCACAGAAAATGACGAAAGAGTCCATCGTTTCGACCCTCCAGGGACGAAGTCCTGACACTGCGGTGGCCCTTCTTCAGCAGATATTTCTCACGGCCCCAGACTGCATGGATGCACATCTGCTCGACGCGATCCAGTCGCTCGCAGCCCACCAAGACATTGGTGTGCGATTCTGGGCGAAGAAGGTCTACAACAAGTATGCGTTCCAATTCTGTCGCGACGAGCCGGAACGATTCACGGAAACCGCGGAAGAAGACAACCTGCCGCTCGAACTCCTGATCAAGTTTCTCCAGGATGTCCGCCATTCCAGGTTCCTGGCCCTGAAAGTCCTGAAGAAGATTTGTCGGAACGGCTCTCCGAAGGCTCTCGATATCCTGACCGCCCATCTCAAAGCGACGCCGGATACATTCCAGATCTCATTCCTGACGAAGAATCTCGGCATCCATTTTCCGTCCGACAGCCTGATTCCCCTTCTGACACCCTATCTCACCCACAGCGACCACCGTGTCATCGCGAATACGATCGAAGGTCTCGAAGCAATCGGCTCTACACGGTGCTTTGAAATCATCTCGCAGTTTCTCAAACACCGGAACAACCGTGTCCGGGCGACAGCCGCCAAGGCACTCGCGGGCTACGATTCCCGGCGCACCCATGACATTCTCACCAAAATGCTCGGAACACGCGGCCAGCCTCACGTTGTCATCTCCGCCTGTCATGCCGCAGCCGAACTGCGGGATTCGCGCTTCTTTCCGCATCTTCTGGAACTCCTGAACGACGATCTCGTGCTTGACGACGCCCTCGCGGCGATGAAATGCATCGACGAACCGCGCACGACCGACATGCTCCATGCGCGGATCGACCAGATCGAAAGCCGCCTCGAGCGCATGCGCCGACATCTTCCCGGTCTGCCGCAGGTGCTGGCGTCGAACGAGACGCTTGCGAACATCAGGAAAAGCCCGGCGGGAGCCTGGCTGACAAACCTCGAGTGGGCCGGCCTCGTCCTCAACAGGGTCACCGTTTTCATCGTCGCCGTTCTGCTCCTCATTTTCGCGGGTTCCGCCGTCGCGGGCCGTTTCCAGAATCCCCAGGCCAGGAAGGCTCGCGAAGAGCTGGCGAAACAGCAGATTCCCCTCTCGGCGGCCGAGTTCAACAAAGCCATCTCCGCCAACAACCGGCAGGTCATCGACCGATTCCTCCAGGCAGGCATCAGGCCCAACCTCCGCGACGCCAATGACGCCACCCCCCTTCACGTCGCCGCTTACGCCGGAAATGCCGGCCTGATCGATCGGCTCATCGCCCTTGGAGCCGACGTCACCGCCGCCGACGCCAAGGGGCTCACCCCGCTCCATCTCGCGGCCTCACGCGAGGTCGCCGAGCGGCTGGTGAAAGCCGGCTCGAGCACGAACGCCCGCGACGCGCTCGGGAGAACTCCTCTGCACGCAGCGGCCGAGACGGGAGCGACGGACATCATCGAACTCCTGCTCACGCGGGGAGCGGACATCAACGCCCAGACACGCGACGGGAACACGCCGCTTCATCTGTCGATCGTGAAGAAACGCCAGAAAGCCGCCCTGTATCTGCTCGCCCGCGGAGCGAGCCCGGAAATCAGGAACCAGGCAGGCCTTTCCCCGCGCGCCATCGGTCTCCCGACGTCCATCGAGCGCAAGGGTGCTGCAAGGTAGAGAGCAAAGGAGCCTTCCCATGAAGCTCTTCCATCGCAAGGCAGGATTCACGCTGATCTACGTCCTGTCGATCGGGGTCACGCTCCTGATTCTCGGAACGGTACTGTTCAAGCTGGTCGGCCGTCATCAGGAGGAGATCCGCCACGTCGCCGACGCCCAGTCGGCCCACTATCTCGCCGAAGCCGGCGTCGGGTTCGCCATCTGCGAGGTCCGGAAGTCGTTCGAAGAGGGGAACACGGCTGGCCTTTCCCCGCTGGCAAAGCTCATCGTCGAGAATCCGTCGGTTCCCGAAACATCGATCGTTCCGCTGTTCGACCCGTCCTGGAATTACCGCCTGGCCGCCTGCGCCGCGGAGGTCGATCCGTCGGCATCGCTGGAAGTCGACGCCTGGCTTACGGGCTTCCAGGCCGCCGAAACCGACCCCGCCGCCTGGAACGACCCGGTTTCCTGCCGCGGCTCTCTCGCGATCAAGGCAATCGCCTCGTGCAAGGGTGTTTCGCGAACGGTCGAAGTGCGGCGGCCTGTTTTTGCCGGCTGTCTCCTGCCGCCGGTGACGACGAAGTTCACTCTTCGGGCACACAACGCGGCTCAGGGCCGGCCCGAGCGGTTCAACACGCTGAGCAACGATTACGACGGCCGGCATGTGGAAGGCGACCGTCCCCTGATGCTCTATCATCACCCGCTTCCCGACGATACGTTGGCCCCGCAGGCGCCGAAGGAAGGGGAAGAGCCCGCGAACGTGTTCGAAAACCGCGGCTGGGTCTGGCTTGGCGGAGGCCAGGTGCGTCTGCATCTCACGTCAGGTGCTCTCGATGCCGGCGAGCTCTTCCAGCTCTACGCCATTCCCGAGCCGGGAAAGCCCAAGATCATCCGCTTCACGACGCCCCCCACGCTGCTGCCGCCTGCCTTTTCTCAGGCCCGCAGTTTCCCCTGGGACAGGCCGGGCGGCGCCCCGGAGCGCGTAACCGAGTATGCGTTCGGTCACGACTTCCTGCTCGACGGTTTCCACGACCGCAGCACCTCGCTCGAACACAACGCCATGTATGAAGGCGACCTGATCTCGCCCGACCAGGTCGCGAACTACGGCGCGAAGTCATCTTCGCTGCACGTGTTCGGCGACTGCCGCACAGGCTTCCAGTCGCGCACGAAGGTGATCGGTAATGTATCTACAGCTATTTTTCGCCTCGGCCGGCTCGACGTGAAGCCCGAGGAACCGGACGTCGCGGCGATCTTCGGCGGAACGAGGCCTTCACCGCAGTATTTCCTGCCGGCCTGCGAGACCGGAAACTTCAAGCCGGAACAGGCCCTGACCGAGTTTCTCAACCGCGCCGTGGGCGGCCCCGTGGCCCGAAGAAGCGAATTGTTCCCGACATACGAGGATTACTCGGAGCATATGTGCAGCATCGTCGAGTTCCCGACGGCGTATCTGTACAACTTCATGGGCGGGGTGTCCCTGCCGTCGGAGGAACGCATGTATCCGCCCGCCGCCTCGCCCCTGGCGTATGACGACGGCTCGGACCTGCAGCTCCGCCGGAACGAAACCCTGCTGTATCGAGGGCCCGTCAAGGCCCCGCAGACGGTCGAGGTCCTCCGCAACCGCGTCATGGTCGAGCTTTCGACGATCGACGAGTTCTGGGAGCGTTTCTACAAGCCTGATGACCGGGTTCTCCGCATCGACACCACGGTCCGCATCATCAACAGCGCGCGCGATCCGCTCGTCTTCCCGCCGTCGCATCTCTCGGCGCCGCTCGTCGTCGAGGGCTCCGGCATGATCCTGCTCGAACGCGGGAATGTCGTTTGCCGTGGCAACCGGTTTCCCAGCCAGTATTCGGCCATCACCATCGCGGCCCCCGAAGCCGAGACGATCACCATGGAACAGTCCGAGCTTCATCAACTCAACATCCTCGCTCCCAAGGCCCGCCTCGTTCTCGCGATCCCCTGCCGCATCAACGGCTCCGTCGATGTCCGTGACACGCTTCCGACGGCCGGAGCCGGCAAGGGCGGCAGCATTGCCTGGCGCGAAATCCAGGACCCCACCCGCACGTCGGCAACGGGCGACGACTGGCGGGCGTTCATCCGGGCCTGCGTGAGCGACACCGACAGGAGTTGGTATGACTGACAAGCGCGGCTTCACCATGATGGAACTGCTGGCTGCCCTGTTCCTGCTGGCCCTGTTCCTCGGCTCCGTCCTGTATCTGCTTCAGGCCGGCACACGCACGATGTCGATGAACCAGGACGATTTCACGGCCCACTGCGCATGCTACGAACTGATCGAGCAGGTGCTCTCGCTGCCCTGGAAAGAGGTTCCCGTCGGCGTGTTCGCCGATGCCGACCTGCTCGACGGCCAACCGCTCGGCTCGGGAAGCCGACTGTTGCGGCTGAGTCCCGTCGGAACGGCGGCCCGGCGTATGGAGATCACATCCGTCGACGAGTCGCGCGGCCCGGCGTACAAGAAGATCACAGTCACGCTGACCTACCCGGTGGTCGCCGGCAGTCAGTCGTTGCGACAGTTTTCGAGGACGGTGCTGTATGCAAAAGAAACGCTTTGATGTGCCAACAGGCGGTTTCACGCTCATCGAACTGCTGGTCATCTTCGGCATCGTCGTCCTTCTGCTCAGCGCGGCGATTCCGGCCTTCACCCAGTTCCGGCGCACGTTCACGAGCGGAGAACAGGTGAACGAAGCGGCCCGGCAGGCGACGTTGCTCGTCGAGCACCTGCGCAACGATCTGCACAATGCGGCGCCGCCGGATGACCTGACGAAGCAGTCGTTCCGCCAGGTCATCCGGTGCAGCCCGTCGTCGCTCGAATTCCCGGTGTTCGCCGATGGCGCCGGCAACGCCGGCCTGGTGCGGTATGAGATCCTCGGGAAGAACGTGAAGAGAACATTCACCGGCGAACCGCCCCGGATGCTGGTCACGGATTCCCTCGCCAGCCTGACCTGGACGCTGTTCCAGGATGGCGACCACCCCGTCTCGGGCTTCCAGGCCGGTCGAATCTGGGTGCACATCGAAGGCATGTTCGGCCGAACCGATCCGCAGGGCCGGGTCATCGGCTCAGTGCCGATTTCCACGAACCTGTTCCCCGTCCGCTGGAATCGCATGGTTCAGGGCCACCCCAAGAACTGAGGAGAGCCGTTTTACAGCAGAGTCGCAAAGACGCAAAGACAATTATATATACACATATATTATTCTGTATCACTTGCGGATCGGCTCTTGCGTCAATATCCACGTATCAGACACAAAGAAAGGTCTGTAGCTCATTTTGCGTCTTTGTGTCTTCGTGGTGAATAGTATCTGAGCCTCTGTTTCTCTGTGATGAAACCGTGATGCAATTTGGCGGCATATCTGGTACTGTGCCGGTGCCTCTCAGGTTTCGGGATCGAATGGCCGACATACGTTGCATGCGCACGCCGCTCCCGGAGAGTTCGACCGGGGGCGGATTTTATCGGCCGAGATCACCATCACGCAAAGGACCTCATTCATGGAATCGATCCGCGACATCTTCAAAATCGGCCACGGGCCGTCGAGCAGCCACACCATGGGCCCCCGCAAAGCCGCCGAACAGTTTCGGGCACGCCATCCAGAGGCTGCCGGTTTCATCGTGACTCTATACGGAAGTCTCGCGGCAACGGGGAAAGGGCATCTGACCGACCAGGCGATCATCGACGCCTTTCGCCCAACACCGGTCGAGATTCTCTGGCAGCCCGACACCGTCCTGCCTTTCCATCCGAATGGCATGGAGTGCATTGCCCGGGACAGCGAAGGCCGCGAAATCGACCGGTGGCGCGTCTTCAGCGTCGGCGGCGGCTTCCTGCGCGAGGATCATTCACACGAGGCCGCGCCCGTGCAGGTGTATCCGCACACCTCGATGCGCGAGATCCTCGAATATCTCGATGATAACGGTATTTCGTTCGCCGATTACGTGAAGGAGCATGAACCTGCCTCGATCTGGGACCATCTGGCGAACGTCTGGGATACGATGAAAGCGACGATCCAACGCGGACTCGAAGCCGAAGGGGTGTTGCCCGGCGGCCTGCGCTTGCCGCGGAAAGCCGGCATGTATTTCACCCGGGCCCGCCAGCAGAACGATCTCATGCAGAAGATCAACCTTGTCTTCGCTTACGCTCTCGCAACGTCTGAGGAAAACGCCGGCGGCGGTCAGGTCGTGACCGCGCCGACGTGCGGCTCGGCCGGGGTTTTACCGGCGGTGCTGTATCTGCTGCAACGGCTCGACCACCTGTCGGACGCCCGCATCGTCCGCGCGCTGTCGGTCGCGGGGCTGATCGGAAATCTCGTGAAGACGAATGCCTCGATCAGCGGCGCCGAGGTCGGCTGCCAGGGCGAGATCGGCACGGCCTGCGCCATGGCGGCGGCCGCGGCTTGCAAACTCTGGGGCGGCACACCCCCGCAGATCGAGTATGCCGCGGAAATGGGCCTGGAACACCATCTCGGGTTGACGTGCGACCCCATCGGCGGGCTGGTGCAGATCCCCTGCATCGAACGCAACGCCATGGCCGCGGCGCGCGCCGTCGAGTGCGCCAGCTACGTGCTGATATCGGACGGCCGCCACCGCGTCTCGTTCGACCAGGTGGTCGTCACGATGCGCGAGACCGGCATGGACCTGCAGAGCCACTACCGCGAAACGGCCGGCGGCGGCCTCGCCAAGCACGTCGATGGTCTCATGCGTCGCTGCCGTCCCCTCGAAAAAACCGCCTCCTGAATCACATGAGCATTTTACAAATCACAATCTATATTTTGTACATCATATTTCACAGTTTTGCATGAACAGCGCCGGCGGGGAAGCCTTCTCCGCCGGCGTTTGACTTTTTCGGGAATCGGGGCATACAATGTGTCGGTTGTATTCCTGGTATTATTGTTGTTTTTCCCGAAGGAAGTCGGTGACGAGGAGCCTGTCGACATGAGCAACCATCGATGAACTGGAGTCTTCCCGCCCGCGCGTCAATAGCCGGCCTCGTCATCGCCGGCTTCGGTGCCGCCGAGTATCTCGGTTTCACCTCGGCCGCCCTGAGGTCAGCCGCTTTCCTTTTCGCCATGGCCGGTGTCGCGATCTGCATCGGCAACCTCGAGACCGCCACCCGGCAACGTGCCGGCTGGCTCACCGACTGTTATGTCGGCTGGGCTTTGCTGAACCTTCTCGCCGCGTTGTTTCTCATCCTCAACCGGGGCATCACACGCCAGTATCTCATGAGCATTGCCGTCCTCGCTCCCCTCTGGATCGTCTTCGGCAGCTGGTTTGCCTGGCAGTCCCACCGGGTCGCGAATGCTCCCGGACAGCCGGATGAACCGGAAACTCCCTCGCCGCTCCCATTTCCCAGACGCAGCTTCTGGCTCGCAGTGTTTCTCATCATGGTCTGGACAGCCCTTTTGCCCGTCCTCAAGATGCCCGCCCTCGATCGGCTGATGGACGCGGCTGCGAAGGGCCGGAAGGATCGGTTCGCCGCCTGCCTGGAAGACGTGAAGGCCGAGCTTCCGGGTTCCGCTCTCGAGATCGCACTCTGCGAAGCCTGCGATCGCCACCACGTCGAGCTCGTCGACTGGCTGCTCACTCTGGGGCCCAACCTGAGCGAGTCGCCGGACGGCAGACGGGAACAGCCTCTCTGGTGGGCCCTGCGAGGCAGCGGGAGCGTCGAGGTGGCGGAGCGCCTGCTCCGGGCCGGTGCTCCGGTAAACAAGCCGTTTTTCTCTTCGCGCCAGGAAAAGCCGCTCGGCATGGTGCTTTCGATGCGGTATCCGACCGAGCAAACGATCATGTTCATCCGTCTGCTGGCAAGCCACGGGGCGGATCTCGGTGCGCCGGTCGATGATCAGGGCCAGTTTCCCGTAGAGGCCGCCCTCCTTCGCGACGACAGCACCGTCGTCGTTCCCGAGTTGATCCGCCTCGGAGCGGATCCCCTGAAAACGACGACGAACAATCTGTTCTATCTCGCTCTCCTCGGCAGGCAGCCCGACATCCTCAAGCTTCTCATGGATGCGGGCCTTTCCCCAACGGCAACCGATTCGAAGGGCAACACATTCCTGCACATCATGACGATGAGCAATCTCGGCGCACGCGACCCCCTCTATTACGGCTTCACCGAGTATCTTCCCGCCGTCATCGACACGCGAAACGCCGAGGGCAAAACGCCGCTGCATCTTGCCGTCGATGCGAACAGACTCCAAGATGTGCAGACTCTGCTGTCCTGGAACGCGAATCCCCACGCCCCGGATCCGAAGGGGGAAACGCCGCTCGATCTCGCCCGGCGGAAACGCTTTCTGCGACTCGCGGAGCTGATGGAGCAGGCACGCCCCACGGCGAAATGACGGTGGCCCGAAAGGAACGAAGCCCATGAACGGAAATGAACGCGCTGGTCGAACACTGATCCTGCTCACCGTGCTGCTGTTACTCGCTGGCGTCGTTCCGGCCGATGCTTATAGACCCGTTCAGTCCAAGTATGAGAAGTGTCAGGATACGCTCGAAGAGCTTTTCGCACGGGTCAAGCAGATGTCGGCGGATCACGGCGGCTTCCCACCGCCAAATTTCTCGTATGCCACGGATACCGGGGAAATATCATCGAGCTTCTTCGTAGAACAATCTCTCAAAACCAACCCGGAAGTCCTGCGCATCGTGCGGCCTTCCTGCCGGTATGCCGTCGCCCCCTGGGCAATTCCGGCTCCGGGTCGCGCGTCCGGCACCGCGTATGATCTCTACTGCGGCAAGCATGGGTTCCTCAGACGCTGCTATGCCGGTAACGACTATCATGTCGTGACGGCCGATTCAATTCGGACATATTTTCTATCGAACTGCACGAAGCATGGCATTCCCACCGAACCATGGAAAGCCGTGATCGATGGGCTCGATCCAGATATCTACGAAATCGGCGGCATGAAAACCATTCCGAAAGCCTTCGTAGGCACCCTCATGCGGATCGGAGCAGTACCGATTCTGTTCATTCAGGCACTGATCGCCCTGGGCGGCTGCGTGGCATTTCTGCGTCGCAGCGGCGCATGGAGGGCGAACATATGGGCAGGCATCACGACCGGCGTCAGCCTGTGGGTCGGCTTCCCGACGTTGTATCTGCTCCTGACCCATGAGCCGGCCGCCCAAGCGATGACAATCCAAAGACTGGCCCCCCTCCGAATTCTGTATGGTATGCAGGAAGCAACTTCAGCGCTGCTGTTCTTCTTCTTTTTCGCGATGATCTTTGTTTTCAAAAAGCAGGAACGCCGATACGGCTCCGTCATTCTGCTCACCTTCGCGGTCGTTCCCGGCGTTCTGTTCACGAACCTCTTCACGACCATCGCCGGCCTCTGGGCTTTCAGAAGCCTGCTCAGCTCTGCAGCATCGACCGATCGCTGAGCCGGAGGAACGAGACATGACCATCGCAACCGCATCATCCCATTGCCGGACGATCTCGACCGAGTTGAACCTGCGGCCGGCGCAGGTCGAAGCGGCCGCCGTGCTGTTCGATGAAGGCGCAACCGTGCCGTTCATCGCGCGGTACCGCAAGGAGAAAACGGGAAGCCTCGACGAGGTCGCTCTCCAGTCGATCCGCGACCGGCTGGAACAGCTCGCCGAGCTGGACAAGCGGCGCGAATCCATTCTCGGCTCGCTGACCGAGCGCCAACTGCTCACGCCTGAGCTCGAGTCGGCCGTTCGCGGGGCTTCGACACTGACCGTGCTCGAGGACTTGTATCTGCCGTACCGGCCGAAGCGGCGCACCCGTGCCCAGATGGCGCGCGAGCGCGGCCTCGAGCCGCTGGCCAACCAGCTGCTCCTCCAGGAGGCGGCTCTCGACCCGGTTCGCGCTGCCGAAGCGTATGTCAGCGAGGAAAAGGGTGTGGCCGGCCCGGAAGAAGCCCTGGAAGGGGCCCGGGACATCATCGCCGAGTTCGCCAGCGAGCACGCCGAAGCCCGCCAGGCCGTGCGGGCCTACTTCGCGGCCTTCGCGCTGATCGAGACCTCCGTCGTGAAAGGCAAGGAAGAGGAAGGCGCCAAGTTCCGCGACTGGTTCGACTGGCGCGAGCCCGCCACAAAAGCCGCCGGGCACCGTCTGCTCGCCATCTTCCGCGGCGAAAACGAAGGCTTTCTGAAGGTTTCCATCAAGCCGCCGGTGGACAAGGCGCAGGGCATCCTCGGCCGCCGCTTCCTGAAGAACACCGGCAAAGCCTCGGAACAGGTGCGCCTCGCGCTCGAAGACGGCTACGACCGGCTGCTCGCCCCATCGCTCGAAACCGAGTTCCGCGCCGAGCTGAAGGCGCGCGCCGACGACGATGCGATCGCCGTCTTCGCCTCGAACCTGCGCGAACTGCTGATGGCCGCGCCGCTCGGCCAGAAGAACGTGCTCGCTCTCGACCCCGGTCTTCGCACCGGCTGCAAGCTGGTCTGCCTCGACCGGCAGGCCGCGCTGCGTCATCACACCGTGATTTACGTCACCGGAAGCGACCGGCAGCGCGAGGAAGCGGCCGCCACGCTCAAAGACCTGTGCGCGCGCTTTTCGATCGAGGCGATCGCCGTCGGGAACGGCACTGGAAGCCGCGAAACCGAGACACTTTTGCGAGGGCTGCCATTCCTGAAGCAGATCCCGGTCGTGATGGTGAACGAGAGCGGCGCCTCGATATATTCCGCTTCTGAGATCGCCCGCACCGAGTTTCCCGACCAGGACGTGACGGTGCGCGGTTCGGTCTCGATCGGCCGCCGGCTCATGGACCCGCTTGCCGAGCTCGTCAAGATCGACCCAAAATCAATCGGAGTCGGCCAGTATCAGCACGACGTCGACCAGAAGAAGCTCAAGCGAGGGCTCGACGACGTCGTCACGAGCTGCGTGAACGCCGTCGGCGTTGAGGTCAACACCGCCAGCGCCCCACTCCTGACCTATGTCGCGGGCGTCGGCGCACAGCTCGCGGCGAACATCGTGGCCTGGCGCACCGAAAACGGGCCGTTCACATCGAGGGTGGATCTGAAAAAAGTTCCCCGGCTCGGCCCCAAGGCGTTCGAGCAGTGCGCCGGCTTCCTGCGCGTCCGCCAGAGCGAAAACCCGCTCGATGCGAGCGCCGTCCATCCCGAGCGGTATGCGCTCGTGAAGCGGATGGCCGCCGACCTCGGCTGTTCCGTCGCCGATCTGCTGAGCAGGCCCGAAGCGCGGAGCAAGCTAGACATCAATAAATATATATCTGAAGACATAGGACTCCCGACCCTGCTCGACATCAAGAGCGAGCTGGAGAAACCCGGGCGCGACCCCCGCGCGGCGTTCGAGGCGTTCTCCTTCGCCGAAGGCGTTCACAAAATATCGGACCTGAGGCCGGGCATGAAACTGCCGGGCATCGTCACGAACGTGACGCGGTTCGGCGCCTTCGTCGATGTCGGCGTCCACCAGGACGGCCTGGTTCACATCAGCGAGCTGGCCGACCGGTTCGTGCGCGAGCCATCCGAGGTCGTGAAGGTCCAGCAGAAGGTCACGGTCACCGTCCTCGAAGTCGACGAAAAGCGATCCCGGATTTCCCTCTCGATGCGTTCGCACCGAGAGGGAAACCGGAAGAGTGAGGTTTGAAAAAGGGAAAGGCTGCCTTCAGGCGACGCGCTTCCAGGGGATGATCCCGTCGAGCGTATCGTGAAGCGAGCCGTCTTTGGCGATCTCGAGGTCGTACCACGACTGGAGATTCAGCCAGTATTGCGGCTCCATCTCGAAAAACCGGCCGAGACGAAGAGCGGTATCGGCAGTGACAGCCCTCTTTCCAAGAACGATCTCGTTGATTCTCCGTGGGGGAACGCCGATGCACACCGCAAGCCGGTATTGGCTGATAATCATGGGCTTCAGAAAATCCTCGAGAAGGATTTCCCCAGGATGAACCGGCGGGACCTTTTTTTCATGTTTTGCCATATCGCACCTCTTTTCGCACTCCGTATCGAAACCGCTCAGTGATAGTCGACGATTTCGACATCAAGCGCATTTCCGCTGCTCCAGCGGAAGCAGATTCGCCACTGATCGTTTATTCGTATGCTGTGTTGTCCCTTGCGGGAACCTTTCAACTCCTCGAGACGATTCCCCGGCGGAATCTTCAGGTTGTCGAGACTGACGGCAGCATGAAGCTGAAGTAATTTTCTCAGTGCAACGCGGTGAATTTCCGGGGGGATCCGTTTTGACCGTCCCCGGTTGAAGATCAGTTCCGTTTCTTTCGAGCAAAAACTTAGAATCATCCATGATCTCCAAGACATAACGTCTACCGTTAATATAACGTTTTACGTTCATACTGTCAAGGAATCGTCTGAGGCGGCTCAAGTGATGCCCCCCTTGTGCCGATACAGATACCGGATTCTCTGTATCGGAGGCGGTTGGCGTGCGTACGATCACATCGTGGAGGCTCGGGCTGGCGGTCGTGTTGACGATTGCCGCCGTCGTCATCATGATATCGGGATGCACCGAGCGCAGCCCGCTCGTGCCGGTGACGTACATCGATCCGTCAGGGGCCTCGTTCACGTCCGGGAGCCAGAGCGTCGGTTCAACCGCGATCGTGCTCACGACGCCGGCGACGACCGTCGTGAAAAACGAAGATACGGGGCTCTTCGATCTCAGTGGCATGGTCTACGACGCCGTCTCCGGGAAAGGCGTGCCGAGCGTGGACGTCACGGCAAGCCCGTCCTTCAGCGTCAAGACCATGACCAACGGCCGATTCTATCTCTCGGGGATCGGTGCGGGGATGCACCAGATCAGTTTCGCGGCCGACGGCTACGAAGACTTTTCCTACGCTTTCACACTGAGCACCTCGGGGGCAATCCAGCCCTTGCTCGACGTTTTCCTCTCGAAGAAAACCTTTTCTCTGTCGGGAAAGGTCGTCAGCAAGGATGTCGACGCGACACCCGTCGAGGGAATCGACGTGACGATCGAAGAGATCGGCGGCGCAAAACTCGGCACCACGCTCACGACGAGTTCTGGTGAATTTTTCCTGTCACGCATACCGTCGGGACTGTACAAGGTCGGCGTCGGCGCAAAGTCCGACGGCAGTTACGAGCAGTGGGCGCAAGTCGAAGTGTTCACCGACGGCACGACCCAGCCAGAGGAGATCAGCGTTTCCGTCATTCCTCGCAGCTTCTCTCTCCAAGGATACGTGAAGCTCGACACCACCAAGGAACCTCTCGGCGGTATCCGCGTCGCGCTGTCTTTCGAGAGCAGTGTCCTGACGAAGCAGACGCAGACCACGTCAGAAGGCATCTTCACCTTCGTCGATCTTCCCTCCGGTCTTGCCATTCTTTCCGCGCAAGGGGAGGGCTTCCGCATCGCGACATCCGTTGTCCAGATCAATGAGGACGGCTCGATGTCCCCTGCCACACCGACCATCTACCTCACGCGGATTTCCGCGAGCACGAACGCCGTCGCCGTGCGCGGAAACATTCGTGATGCGTATTCCGCAGGTCCGCTCGAGTTCGTGACGGTCACCCTCAAAGGGTATGCGAGCACGATCACCGACCGGTACGGATATTTTTCCCTGGGTGAGTTCAATCCGGGCCAGTATACCCTCGAGTGCAAGAAAGAAGGGTTCGATCAGCTCGATGCGATCTTCACGATCAACTCTGACGGCCAAACGACAACCCCCTCCCTCCTCAATTATTACATGATCTATACACAGGAAACAGGCTTCGGTTCGATCGTCGGGCGCTACGTCCCCAAATCCGGCAGCGAAGAGGGTCTGCCGGTGGCGATCTACTCGATCTACGACTACACGCCTGCGTCAGGCGACACCGAGGAACGGAACTGGGTGCTCAACACACCCAAGACGCCGATCAAGGAAACGCGGACCGGCGCGAATTTCCCCGGCAACGGTGCTGACGAAAGCGGCATCTTCAAGTTCACACACATGCTGCCGACGACCGAGAACTCGAAATACCTGATCGTCGTTGGCGAAGACGTCGACTCCGCGACCGCGACGACCCCGATCGAAACGCTCAAGCATTTCATGATCGCCAGCGACACCGTCGACACGGCGCTGGTGGTCGCACCCCTCACGTCTGATGACCGCAAGTATTACTTCATCGCCGACGTCATCGCCGGCAAGACGAGCTTCGTCACGAATTACGAACAGGAGAACTTCTGATCGCACCGCGCAGTCGGAACGGGCGCTTCCCGTCTTTCAGGGGAATGGCGCTGTTCTGTCTCGTCTTCCTGCTCGCGTTCTCTCAGGCTTCGAACGCAGGGTATCCGAGCGGCGTCACCGTCGACGGCAGGCCAGGCCTTCTCACCATGACGGTTCCTGTCGGCACGTTGACGCACAGGCTCGAATACGCTCTCAGATACGGCCTCGCGAACGGGAACGTGAGTATCCGGGGAAGAGACGCGAGCCAAAAAAAAGATGAAATCTGGGTGTCCGCGAACGCCCGGCTTCATCCGAACGTCCTGTTCGTCGGAACGTATCTCTCGACGAGCCGGGCCACAAGCCCGTCGATCGCGGGCATCGACGGCATCACGGGTGTCCTGGCCGGCGGGGTTCACGTCGAGATTCCCGAGAACAACATGGCGTTCGGCGGCTCGTATGCAGATCTCTCGGCCGCCAACATGCAGCATCTCGACCTGTCGCAGCTCGAGCATCTGCGTCATGTATACATCACCGTGAAAGACACTCTATACAATAATATCCAAGGATATCTGCAGATCAAACAGGCATACAGTCAGAAATACACGGCCCTCTTTCCCGACGGCCGCAGGCGAACCATCCCCCTGAAGCGCGCCATCATCGGCACGCTCGGCGCCGAGCGGACGATGAAGAAGGGCGCGACGCTGTTCGGCGAGGCGCAGATCTTCGACGACTCCGACTTCCTGTATTACGGAAGCGACCATTACGCCGTGAACCTCGGCTACCGCATGAAGCGAAGCCGCTACACCCTGGAGCTTGCCGCGCGCAGCATCAACCAGAGCCCGACCTGGTCTCTCGGCGTCTCAGCCTCCCGCTGAATCTCCGCGTCGCGGAGAACGTGTCAGGTGCGGGTGAGGAAAATCACCGCAGGAAGCCGGTTGAACATCCAGAATCCGACGGGCAGGCCGACGACCGTGACACAACACAGATAGGCCACGTTGATCCAGATCAGGGAGAGCCACCAGCCTACCACCACCAGCCAGAGAAGCCGCAGAATCAGCGGCCACTGCGTCACCCCGCCGTGAAACACCTGGTTTTCCTCGAGTTGAAGCCGGTACCGGTCTTCCGGGTCGAGTTGAAGCGTCATGATCATGGGAATGCGGTTGAACACCCACAACCCGAGGGGGATGCCGATGATCGTGATCATGCAGACCCACCCGACGTTGATGCAGACGAGCCCGACCGGCAGCCCAATGAAGATGAACCAGACGAGCCGCAAGACCAGAAACAGACATGAATCCATGACCGGTTCCTTTCCTGCCGGGCAGACACTGCCGTGAAGGGAATGATTTTTCATCGCCCGGCGGAATGATATGATACCTCAGGATCCGCATCATGGTCCGGAGAGGATGACCCATCATGAGATGTTCGCGTTTCGCGTTCCCGGCTTCCGCGGTCCTGAGCGTTCTTCTGGCCGCCGCATCCATCGGAGGTGAACCCATGGCAAAACTCTGCAAATCCGAGTATTTCATCACGAGAGACCAGAGCCCGTGGCAGAACTACACGAACTCCTGGGCCGAAGAGCAGGCGGGAAAAACGATCGCGGCAGTCGATATAACTGCTAATATGGAACGCATTCCTCACCTTGCGAGCTTCACGTTCGAAGGAACGCCGTATCTCGCGATCGACCGGACGAACAGGCGGGTGGTGGTGTCCGGCCGATATTTTTCAGAGATGCACCGGCCCGATGTGACGAACCTTCCCGAAGGGAAACAGGTCGTCATGGGCAGGATCACCGAACCGAAACTGCTCGATCAGGCGCCGGACCTCGTCGAGTTTTTCCTCGAATCACAGTTGATCGAAACGTATCGCCATCTCGAGGCGTCACTGAAATGTATCGAGCAGAATAATACAAAGGACGCATTCGCGGCCTCTTTTTCGGGCAGTCACGTCTATTACACGAACGACCGGAACGAAGCCGCGTTCGCCTTCCGTATCCGGATCGACAAAAAGACGGGCGAAATCACCCTCACCGGTCTCGCCCGCTAAACAAAGCTCGAAGCAAAGACGCATTCCACCACGAAGACACGAAGGGCTCTCCACACAAGAGACGCCGAGAACTATTTCTTATTTTATATGAAAAGCTTCTCTCCGCGTCTCTGTGTCTCCGTGGTGAGACGTCCCTGGCACGGTTCAGCTGGGTGGTTTCTCCGAAGGGATGAACTTCAGGGCCACGGAGTTGATGCAGTAGCGAAGGCCGGTCGGTTTGGGGCCGTCGTCGAAGACGTGGCCGAGGTGGGCGTCGCAGCGGGCACATCGCACCTCGATGCGTCGCATGCCGAAACTGAGATCGGCTTCGGCTTTGAGGGCGGTCTGGGCGGCAGGGGCTGAAAAACTCGGCCAGCCGCAGCTCGTGTCGAACTTGTCGCCCGAGCGGAACAGCTCGGCACCGCAGCAAACGCAGATATAGGCGCCGTTCTCGTTAAACTTCACATACTCGCCGGAGAACGGCACCTCGGTGCCGGCTTCCCGGGTGACGTGATACTGGTCGGGAGTCAGGATCTTCTCCCACTCCTCATTCGTCTTCACGACCCTGTTATTCATCGCCGTTCCTCCGATCGCCGCCGACGGCGTGGCCGCGGTCGGTTCATCCGCACCAACCTGGCCGGCAGCGGCGACGATCAGCACCGCCGCAAGCACACCGAGCACTGCTTTGCTATATGAATTATGATTCATCCGCTGGATTTCGCCGTCAACCGGGTGTTTTTTTCCGTGCGTCAGCACGCTTGCTCCATTGTACACGCAACGTTCTTCGTTGTCACAGGGGGAAACGTCCGTCGCTTGCCATGCGGGCGGCAAGGTGATACACAAGGCAGGAGTGACATGAACCGGCAACGAATGTGCCGGAATACGGAAAAGGAGTTCTGATGATGCTCATCGCCCGTTCACGCGTTCTGATGTGCCTGGCGCTCGTGCTGGCGCTTGTCGCGACGGCGGCCCTCGCGCAGGCACCCGGGGAGAAGCCGCAAACAAGTCTTCCAAAACTTGCCTTCGAGAAGTATGTCCTGCCGAATGGCCTGCAGGTGATCCTGCATCTCGACAGGAAACTGCCCGTCGTCCACGTGAACCAGTGGTTCCACGTCGGTTCGAAGAACGAGAAACGCGGCCGCACAGGCTTCGCGCACCTGTTCGAACACCTGATGTTCCAGGGTTCGAAAAACGCCACGGGAGAGTATTTCACCTGGGTCGAGCGCGCCGGGGCGAACCTGCGCGAAGGCGGCGTCAACGGCACGACCGGCAACGACCGCACCAACTACTTCGCGACCGTTCCGTCCGGCAATCTCGAGTATCTCCTCTGGCTCGAATCCGACCGCATGGCCACGCTTCTCGACGGCCTCGACGAGGCGAAACTGAACAACCAGCGCGACGTCGTGAAGAACGAGCGACGCCAGAGCTACGAGAACGCCCCCTACGGCCGGGCCGGCGAGCTGTTCGCCACCTACATGTATCCGCCCGACCATCCATATTCTTGGCCGGTCATCGGCAGCCAGGAAGACCTTTCCGCCGCCACGCTCGACGACGTGAAGGAGTTCTTCCGAACGTATTATACTCCGAACAATATGTCACTCGTCATCACCGGCGACTTC
>JAGOCE010000389.1 GCA_017998915.1 Candidatus Ozemibacteraceae bacterium | reverse complement strand
GACGGCGGCCCGATACACGCAGCGGATGTCGAGCGAAAAAGTGAACTATACCGATGACGATGCATTCGCGTTTTGCACGATGAAGCGCCTGATCGTCGAAGTCCAGTGGAACATGGATAAACGGAAATACAAGAATCCCGATTCTGACGGCCCGGACATCCAGCGGGTCCACCTGATCACGATGAAGGGGGACATCAACCGGTGACCTCGAAACGCCGCGGCATGGCCATCGTCATCGTGCTGTTCTTCGCGTTCTGCCTGATGATTCTCGTCGCCTCGATGTTCTTCCAGCATCGCAACGTGGCCGGCCACAACCGGCTCAATCTCCAGAATCAGCAGGCTTTCTTCGCCGCCCGCGCGGCCATCCAGCATATTCTGCTCAAGGCGAAGCTCTTCCCAACCGAGTTCTACGATGCCGTCGAGTTCAGCCAGGGCAAGAATCCCCTTTGCGATTTCTCGGAAATCCCGGGCACCGACTCCCAGGGCAGGCAGGTGTTCAAGCCCCTGCAGGGCTTTTCGGGCGTGTATTACCGTGTCCTGCCGAGCGAGGAACGTGACAAGAACGAACGGCCGAAATTCTTCTACATGCAACTGGAGGGGCGAGACGACACCTACATGCGCATGGGCAGCTTTTACAATCCCGACTACCGCTATCTGGCGCCGGATCTCGCGCAGGCCGACATGCGTCTCCGGTATGTCCAGCCCTTGAAGCCCGATTCGAGCTGGAAGGCCGGTAAATATCTTGATTACTATATTCGAGACTGCACCAACATGCTCAAGGATGGAAAACACATCCAGCCGGCTCTCGAGACGAACATCAGCCCGACGATCAACAACGCGAAGAGCTGGGGTCTCGGAAAAGGATCGGATGGATTTCCCTACACGATGTGTTATCGTGTCACGAAGGTGAATATCCACGCCATGAAGGAACTGCGCCGCTACAACGAGGAAGCGATCGAGATCGAGGTCGAGGGAAGTATCGTCGACTTCAAGGGTGCGCGCTTCACCCAGGTCCAGCGGAAAATCCAGAAGATCACACGGTCCGGCAAATGACGAACACGTCCTTCGGCATGAAACCCATGATACGCCGGGAACCAGCGGGTCGCGGGTTCACTCTGCTCGAGCTCATGATCGCCGTCGCGATCCTGGCCGTTTTCCTGTTTTTTTCCTACAAGATCTTCATCGGCGGCTCAAAAACAGCTGGAAGAGCCCAGTGGACGAACTCGGTCGTCGACGAACTGCGCATCGCAACAGGATTTCTCAGCAAGGAGCTCAAGAGCACCTCGTATCCGACGACCCTCCTCCAGGATGGCATCAGCGATCCTTCTGACAATACCGACGCCGCGGTTGCCCGGAAATACTTCGTCAAGATTCTCGCGAATCAGCAGGAAATTGCCGCGCCCGCCGACGGGGCGAAGAAGAAGGTCATGACGTGGGTTTCCTGCCAGCCGGAAAAACCACCTGCAGCCGGCGTCATCAAGGAGTTCACCCTGTGGTTCGAGGGACGGCCGAACACCTTGACCAGCGTCGGAGACCTCTACGTCGAGATCGTCAGCAAGACGTTCACGACGACCGCCCCCCAGTATGCGAAATCCGGCCAGCTCAATCTCGTGGATGACGGCCAGCCGAGCAGGCAGACGCTCGTTCGTGACGTGGCCTGGATCAAATTCGAGGCTCCCGGCCCGTTGCCCTCGGGGGCGACGGAGTTCCAGCCGCTGAAAATATCGATCCACTGTGTGTATCCCAAAGATCCCAAGGCGTTCAAGGACAACTCGACGATGGCGACGCCAAACGTCGGCCTTGAAACGTTGCCGTAGAAAATTGCAGAATCGGTTGACGACACATGGCAAAGCAATGGCATCAGCTTGAAAAACTCGATCACAAATCGCTGAAGAAGCTGCAGCAGGATCGCGAAAAGCAGGCCCTGCAGCAGAAGCAGGAAGCCGACAAGAAGCGCGTATTCATCATCGTCGCCTCGATCGTCATCGCGCTCGTATGCGGTATCGTGTTCCTGTCGATCCTTCGGAACCGCGCGGCGGAAAAGGCATACAAGGAAGAGCGCGAGAAGTTGTACGCCGTTACCGTGGGGGAGGTGAAAGGGCCGGTCCTGGGCCGCTCGATCGGTGACTGGGAGAAGGTTTCCCCGAACTTCACCTTCGATGACGAGTTCACGTTCAAGGCCGACAAGGGCGGCCAGATGTCGGTCAAGCTCCAGCTCGACAACGTCGTGAAACTGGCCTCGATGTCCGAGATGACGGTCATGAAAACGACGCTGCACGAGAAGGAGAACCGTGTCACCAGAGAGTCGGTGAAGCTGAATCGGGGCGAGCTCACGGCGGCGATCTCCCTCGACGGTCGCGACCTGCTCGAGATCGAGTGCGGCGGCATCGTCGCGAAAGGCGCTTCCGGGCTTTTCAAAGTGTTGTACAACCAGATGAAGGGAACGGGCGAGGTCGTGGTGAAGAACGGTCTCGTCGAGGTCCACAGCAAGAAAAACGCAAGCCGTCGCGTCAAGGTGTCCGGATTCTACAAGATCGTGTTCGATGCCAATCAACTGGGAAACCCGACCCAGGCGAGCGTCATTCAGTACGACTGGCGCTGATGGGCTCCCATGATCCGCATCGTCAAGGCCCGCGTCCATAACCTCAAGGAGTTGACGCTCGGCATTCCCCGCAATGCGCTGACCGTCATCACCGGCGTGTCCGGCTCGGGAAAGAGTTCGCTCGCGTTCGACACGATCCATGCCGAAGGGCAGCGCCGATACATGGAGTCGCTCTCTTCCTACGCCCGCCAGTTTCTCCAGCAGATGGAAAAACCCGACGTGGAGAGCATCGACGGGCTGTCTCCCACCATCGCGATCCAGCAGAAGACGACCTCGCGGAACCCCCGTTCGACGGTCGGCACCGTCACGGAACTGTACGATTATTTCAGGCTTCTCTTCGCCGCCGTCGGCGAGCCTCACTGCCCCGAATGCGGCGCGAAAGTCACCAGCTCGACCCCCGCCCAGATCGTCGACGCCCTGCTCGAATACCCGGCGGGAACCCGGCTGACGCTTCTCGCCCCGGTCGTGCGTGGCCGCAAGGGGGAGTATCAGAAAGTTTTCGAGGAACTGCGCCGCGAAGGATTTTCTCGGGTGCGCATCGATGGCGAGCTCCGGCTTCTCGAAGACGAACTTCCGCGTCTCGATGCAAAACGCGCGCATACAATAGAGATAGCTATAGACAGGGTTTCCCTCTCCGGCGGGCGAGAAGGAGCATCCCGGCTGACCGATGCCGTCGAACTGGCATTCAAAATGGCAGATGGCCAGCTCGTCGTCGTTCTCGAGAGGCCGGATGGACCAAAGGGCCAGGAAGTCCTGTTCAGCGAGCGGCTTCGGTGCGGGAGATGCGAGATCAGCCTGCCCGAGATCAAGCCCCGGCTCTTCTCGTTCAACGCACCCTACGGCGCCTGCACGCAGTGTTCGGGGCTGGGCAGCCAGCTCGTCATCGATCCCGACCTGTTCATTCCCGACAAGAGCGTGTCGCTGGCCGACGGAGCGCTGAAGGCGATGGGCACGGGCGAGGAGACGATTCTTGGCCATTGGCTCAACAGCCTGGCGACACATTACGGTTTTTCGCTGCAGACCCCGGTCGAAAAACTCCCGAAGAAAATCATGGATATCCTGCTCAAAGGGTCGGGAACGGACGAAATCGAGGTGTTCTACGAGGGCCGCCGCATGTCGGCGACGTTCAAGAAACCCTTCGAAGGCATCATTCCGATGTTCGAGCGGCGATACCGCGAAACACCCTCGGAAGAGGCCCGTGCCTGGTATGAGCGGTTCATGCGCGAGCTTCCATGCCCCGGGTGCGCCGGGAAGCGCCTCTCCCCGGCTGCCCTGGCGGTGACCGTCGAGAATATCAGTATTCACGGACTGACCCAGCTTTCGGTCGGGAGCCTGGTGCGATTTTTCGAGAACCTCGTTCTGACCGATCGGCAGGCATTCATCTGCAAAAAAATCCTCGAGGAGATCCGCAGCCGGCTGC
>JAGOCE010000388.1 GCA_017998915.1 Candidatus Ozemibacteraceae bacterium | reverse complement strand
AGCGAATCGTGTGTTTCCCCGGAACGGGAACGGTTCCTCTGACACCCCAAAATTTGATATACACCCAGCTCGTTTCCCTTCTTACGGCCGAAGTTCAGGGTTTTGCCATCCTCCGCCGTCACTGGCGAAGGGTCAGCAACATATCTACGACTCGTTCCAAATCGTCATTGCTATAGAATTCAATCTCGATCCGGCTTTTTGCGCGGCCCTGCCGGATGTGCACCTTTGCACCTAGGAGCTCTTGTATACGGGATTCGACCTGGCGGACATGAATGTCACCTGCCTGCTTCCGTGGTACGGCATGTCGAGGCCTGGTTTCCTGCTGCCCTTTTCCAGAGGGCTTCGCATCGGCCAGCTCCTTTTCTGTTTCGTACACCGAGAGATTCTGGGAGAGGATCCGGTCGACCCAGGTCTGGACATCGGTGTGATCGCGAAGACCTGCCAGCATTTTGGCGTGACCGGCGGAGATCTTTCCGCTTGCGATGAGCTGCTGGACGTGAGGCGGGAGTGAGAGCAGGCGCAGACGGTTCGTGAGGGCGGAACGGCTTCGTCCGAGCCGCCGCGCCAGTTCGTCGTGCGTCAGCCCGAACTCGAGGATGATCTGTCGGAGCGTCGACGCCTCTTCGACGGGGTTCAGATCTTCGCGCTGAATGTTCTCGATGAGGCCGGCGAGGAGAGTCTGCTGTTCGTTCAGATCCCGGAGGACGGCGGGAATCTGCGTCAAGCCGACGATCTTGCAGGCCTGATATCGGCGTTCGCCGGAGATGATCTGATACCCGTCTCCCCAGCGTCTGACGAGGATCGGCTGGAGGACACCGTTCGCACGGATCGACTGGGCGAGCTCTTCAAGTGTGGTGCGGTCAAAGATCTTGCGGGGCTGCTTCGGGTTGGGAACGACCTTATCGATAGGAAGCAGATCGAAAATCAGGCCGGGAGTTTCAACCCGATGCATAGCTCCGACGTTCTGTATATCGGCATTGGTTCCTTGCACGATGAGCCCTTTCAGAAAGAAATTCGGTGAATATGAGCCCGTCCAAAAAACCTAACAGAGCCGGTGACCCTTGTCAATGTCGCGGGAGCGAACGTATAATCCCTGCAGAATATACGGCACGCCCTTTTTCCGATGCCCCTGGAATGCCTGATAATCGGAGGTTGTCTATGAATCACTCTTCCTTGCGAATCCGTCGCGACGCAGTTGTTGCCGCTCTGATCGCCATGTTGTGGGCTGCAGGCGCGAGCGTTCCTGTCGCCGCCCAGAATACGGCGATCCAGATGACCGGTGAATACCAGCAGGCTCAACAGCTCCTTGCTCAGTCCGACTTCGACGGCGCGATCGGTGCCCTCCAGAACTTGTTTTCGAATCGCGAACTCGCGGCGGCCGCCCGCATCGAAATAGGAACGATCCGGATGCGCCAGGCAGAAACCGAGATGTCGCAGGCGCTCGGCCACTTCCTCGACGCCGCGACGAATATGGCTGAAGGGGTCAAGGCTGGCGGCGCGAAGGGGCCGGATTCCCCCCGGATTCTGTACGATCTCGGGAGGGTGTACGAAGAGCGCCTGAACGATTATCCCAAGGCCATCGACGCGTATTCCCGTGTGCTGTCCGAATATCCCAACTTCATGTCCATCGACAAGGTCGTCTACCATCTTGCCTTCTCCTACGAGCGCATCGGCAAATTCGAGGATGCCGCGCGGATGTACCGTGAACTCGTCGAAAAGCACCAGTACAGCTCCTTCTTCCGGGAAGCACAGAAGCGGATGAAATCGCTTGCTCCCGGCACGGGCCAGGGTGTCGCAGCGATCGAGGCGCAGGAAAACATCGCCGACGATGCGCAGTCCGAGGCCCAGAGCGCCCAGGCCAACATGGACCTTGCCGCGATGCAGGCGAAACAGGGAAACTACTCGAAGGCGATCGAGGCTTACAAAAAAGTCATCGCAGATTCCCCAAATTCCGATCAGGCCCGCGATGCATACCGGCTGATGGCGAGCATGATGGACGAGAAGCAGAAGGATTACAAGAACGCCGCCGCTACGCTCGAAGAGATGATGCAGAAGTTTCCTGACGCCCCGAATACCGAACAGAGCCTCTTCAAACTCGGGCGAATCTACGAAGAGAATCTCACCGATTACAAGACCCGTGTCGTCGACGGAACCGTGAGATATCGCAAGAACGACGAGGGGGCACGAAAGGCGATCGATTATTACGACAGGCTCACGGAACGATACCCGGATGCCGATGTATCGGCTGAGGCCTTGATGCGCAAGGGCGATCTATACCGGACTCAGCTGAAAGATCCCGACGAAGCGAAAAAACAGTATGCTGAGTTCCTGAAGCGATTTCCCGATCATGCGGAGGCTGAACAAGTTCGGGAAAGGTTGAACCAGCTTGAAAGCGATTAGCTCATCGAACTTCATCCGTTCGTTCGTATCGAAGGCGGCCGGCTTCGCGCTGGCCGCCGCCTTGTTTGCATTGCCCGCGTCCCCCGCGGATGCCCAGCAGGCCGCGGACGCGACCCTGTGCGGCCTGTCGGGCACGATGCTCGTTCCCGGACTCGACGTTCTGCCGCCAGGTGGGGCTCGAGCTGCGGCACATATCAACGGTGGAGACGGGGTCGACCGCGTCGGCTCGCTGAAAGGCGTGTTCGCGTTTTCCGATGATACCGAAATCGCCGTCATGAAGCGGTTCGTCACGGGCTCGGGCAAGAGCCAATTCGACCCGGTGTTTGCGGCCAAATACAAGCTGCGCCCAAATGTTGCCGCGGCGGCGGTGATCGATACGACCGACGGCTGGAAGGACTCGGTGATGGTGCTTACGGGCCTTCCGGGAAATCGCGTCGTGGTGGGAGTCGGGGCGAATCTGGCCATGGAGGGCACCGAGAAATACGCCCATTTCGGCCGGTATCCCGACAAGTTCTCGCCGGTCGATCCTCTGTTCTTCGTTCTCGGGGCGAATCTCAACCTCGACCCCGAAACCCAGTTGATCATGGACTACGCCGGCAACGATTTTCTCATCGGATTACGCCATCATCTGAGTGATGCACTTGCGATCGATTTCGGGTATCTTGCTCCGGACAACCTCAACACCGAAAGCAGGTACTCCCTGGGAGCCAACTTCGGCTTCTGAGTCTTTTCCATGGCGATCTACATCCTCAATCTCGCCCTCGCCGTCGCGTGCACCTGGCTCGCATGGCGGTATTTCGACATGCAGGAACGGCTGCAGATGCAGCAGATTCCCGACCTGACCTTTCTCGCAGGCATCTCCGGCATCATCGATTTGGCCGAGGGATATGCGGAACCGCACGCGACGGACATGGCGCGCGAGGCCAAGGCGATCGCCAGATACATGAAGCTCGACGAGCGGACGATCGCGTCCCTGCATATCGCGTGTCTCCTGCACGACTGTGGCATGGCGAGCATTCCCCGAGAAATCGTCAAGCAGCAGCGGGCGCTGAACGCCGACGAATGGTACCTCGTGAAAACGCACCCGCTGCTCGGCGAGCTTGCCCTGCGCCGCCACGTGCCGGTGACGGAGGATGTCCCGAGCATCATTCGCTGGCACCATGAAAAATGGGATGGAAGCGGGTATCCCGATCACCTGGTTGGCGACGAGATTCCCCTCGCGGCGCGTATTCTTGCGGTCGTTGATGCCGCCGCCTCGATGAAGGTGGCAAGACCCTTTCGGAAAGCACTCAACCCCGAACAGATCAGGGTCGAGCTCGGCATCAAGGCAGGTCTTCATTTCGATCCCACCGTCGTGCGTGCCCGCGAAGCCGTCTATGCGGCCGCTACGTCGGCGCAGGGGGGACGTCCATGATCCGGTTCCAGCCCTCCTGGATCCTCGAATCGCTCCCCTCGGATGCCGTGAAATCCATCTTCCTGCCTATCTCGCCACGGCCACACTCACTCCTGTGGTTCAAACGCCTCGGCATCAGGATGTATGTCAACGACCCCGTCGAGAGTCGGGCCGTCATTCTCCGCGCCCTTCTCGCGAACGGCTTCGAGAAACTGTCCGAACCGAACCGC
>JAGOCE010000387.1 GCA_017998915.1 Candidatus Ozemibacteraceae bacterium | reverse complement strand
GACCTCTGAAAGGTCTTCGGATCCTCGATATCGGCGGCGGTCCGGGCCACATGGCGATCGAGTTTCTGAGAGCAGGCGTCGAACGCATCATCGAGGTCGATCTGTCGAAGACCATGATCGACCTCGCCGTCGAATCCATTTCCCGTCTCGACGCCGAACAAGCATCCCGCTTTTCGGGCCTGATCGGCGAGGCCGCGGCGCTTCCGGTGGAGACCGGCAGCGTCGATCTCGTGTTCAGTCGCGGCTCGATCCAATTCTGGCCGGATCTCGCGGGAGCGTTCGATGAAATATATCGTGTATTATCTGTTGGGGGGTCGGCTTATCTGGGTCGGGGATACGGCCTGAGAACGCCGCCCGAGCTGATTGTCGAAATTGCCAGGCGTCGCGAGGAACGGGAAACGCAAGCCGGCGGCCCATCACGGATCCCCCAGATGGACCGGGATGCGATGCTCCGGCTCGCCCGCGAGCGCGGCGGAGACGCCGTGTTTCTCGGCCCGCCCCCCGGCTCCTGGCTTCACTGGCGTCCGGCGAAATGACCGCCTGACCGACTCGTTTTGGAGAACAAGCAATGATGGATGCAATCCTGCAATTTCTGCGTCTAGGCGGCCCGGTGATGATTCCCCTCACATTTGTCGGGATCGTGATCGGATTCATCGGCATATCGCGCATCGCCTGGATTTTCCGCTGGCAGTACAAGGCGGACCGGTTCGTCTGCACCGGCGCGCCCTACTGGGTCGAACGCGCGCTCCGGATGGCCAAACAGCGGCAAGGTCTGCCCGGCATCGGCCTGACCGAGTCGATTGAGCTCGTGCTCGCCCGCCTGGAAGACTGCCTCACCAGGCGCGTACCCACCCTGCGCTTTCTCGCCCAGATCAGCACCATGCTCGGATTTCTCGGCACCGTGACCGGCATGGTCGGAACCCTGCACGTCATTTCCCTGCGGCCGGTCGTGGTTCCGTCGGAACTTGCATCCGGCCTGTTCGAAGCGTTGTATACGACGATCTATGGCCTCGTTCTGGGCCTCATGGCAAGCGGATTCGCCCAGACGATCGAAAGCCTGGCGCGCAGCAAGTTGCGGGAACTCGAACGCCGCCTGCTCGAAACGCTCGACACTCCCCACCCCGACGTTCCGGCCACGGCCGCCGGCGGGGAAAACCGCTGATGGCCTTCAAAAGATCGCTTTCGAAGGGCGACGTCTCGTTCGACATGACGCCGGCCTCGGATATCATCTTCACGCTCCTGCTGTTTTTCATCCTGACGCAGCAGGCACTGCCCCTGATGAAGATCGAGCTGCCCGCCGTCGGCACCATGCAGGCCCCCGACCAGGCGCAGCCGGTCTGCGTCGAGCTCACCGCATCCGGCACCGTCATCTGGAGCGGCACCCCGCTGCCGCAGATCGGCTGGGAATCGGCTCTGGCCAGCCATGCCCGGCGGCTTTCGGCCTCATCCGCCATCGTCATCCAGGTAGACCGAAAAGCCCCGGCAGGCACGGCGGTCGAGCTGATCGACCGCTTCCAGGCCGCAGGCATCACACGGGTAGCCTTCGTGGGGCGTATTCCCAACGGTTCGGGCTCCGATGAACGGCCATGACGCCGGACGCCGCGACATTCTATTCATATGACTATCGTTCCAGCGGTTTCGCCCTGATCGCCTCCACGATCCTGCAGATCGCCCTGCTGTCGTTTCTTGGAGTCTGGTGTGGCTTGGTGCCGGCTCCGCCGCCGTCGACGACACCGGCTGCATACGTGATCCTCGAGACCCGGCGTCCGGCCGAAAAGCCTTCGCCCGAAGCCCATTCGGCGATTTCATCGAGCCTGAGCGCAGTGGTGGCAGAGACGGCCCACATGCAGCGTTATATAGATAATTACATTCAATCTCTGCCCAAGCAGCCCCAGCCCGAGCCACCCAGCTCAGCGTTCCCCAAAAAGCCTTCTCCGCCGCTGAAGCCGAGAGTTCGTAAACCAGTTCCCAAGGTCGTTCCCCGGCCTGTCCGGCAGGCCGCGCCTCTCCCCGTTCCTCTCATAGAAAAACCAGCTGAACCGTTCCCAGAACCGAATCGGAATGACGCACCGCTTTCCGCCCCGCTCGACACGATGCGCCGCCGCAGCTCCGCCAAAACCGCTCCGGCCGCACCTCACGAAATGACATCGCAAAACGGCGTAGCAACCGCTTCTCCGGGCATATCGAGACCCGCTCAGGGCAACGAAATCGCTGCCTATCTGCAGCTCGTCAGACACCGTCTCGAAACCGCGAAAACCTATCCCGCCAATGCCCGCCGCCGCGGTCTGAGCGGAACCGTCACCCTTCGATTCCGCATCGACGCCGGCGGCTCGGTCTCAGGTCATACAACGACCGGAGCGGCTCCGGCGGAACTGCATGCCGCCGCGCTTGCCCTGATCCGCAACCGCCGCTTCCACGCCCCTCCGAAAGGCTGGAATACTGATGCGCTCCTGGAAATCCCTATCAGATACTCGCTCCGCGACTCCGGTTTCAGATGAACAGAGGAGCAACAGCCCGATCCCTCAGCCCGCTGACATGCCGATCTCCCTCGGTGTTTCTCCGAAAAAAGCACGCCGGAAGGCGTTTTGATATGTTATAATTGCATATAATAGCACCATACATCGCATCATGGGAAGTTCATAGCACACGCTTGATACCGTTTCCCAATCCTTTCTTCCAAGGAAATCCGCACCATGAAGCCTGCACTCACGTTTCAGGACGTCAACTGGGAAGCCATCTACAATCATCCCTGGCACACGAATGACGCGACACCGGCCGAGAAGAACCAGAGAGAGTTCTGGAACGACAGATCGGCCGACTTCGCACGAAAAGCCCATCATCCCGACCAACGACGACTCGCCGAGAGCCTGCTCGACCGATTCACCTGGCAGCCTCACGAACATGTCCTCGACGTGGGGGCAGGCCCCGGCACGTTTGCCATTCCCCTGTCTCGTCGGGTTTCCCGTGTCACGGCGTTCGACCTTTCCGCTTCGATGCTCGAAGAGTTGCGACGGCAGGCCAGCGAAGAAGGCAATCTGAACATCGACACTCGCGTGGGGCGATGGCTTTCAGATGACCTCGGGAACGTGACCGGTTACGATACCGTGATCTGTTTCAATGCTCTCGGCGTTGCCGCGTTGCGCGAAGATGGCATCTGCGACATGGGAACGGCGATCGATCGGTTGCGCGATGTGGCTCGGCGCGGGATGGTGCTCGTTCCGCATGCGGATTATCCGGCCGATCCCCCGATGCGAAAGGCCATCGATCTTCCTGAAACCACGTTCCGACGGGAGCGCATCGCCTACCTGTATCACATCATGATCAAACACGGCCTTCTGCCGAACCTCGAAATTCTTCCCAGGCCATTTTTCTGGACGTTCCAAACACTTGAAGAAGGCGTCCAGGTGCTCGGAAACCGGCTCGGCATCACCGAAGACCGCGACCGCATGGCGCGACTGGCCGGCCATCTTTCGAACCGTCTGATGAAAAGCGACGACGCGTTCATCCTTCAGTATCCGGTTCCGCAGGCGCTCTTCACCTGGGAACGGGACCCGGCCTGACCATGCCCAAAGCGCGCCCGACACCCGCGCCCGTGCAGCCGGCCTTTCGTCTGTGCGTTCGCTGTCTATGCCTGCGGAACGGGCGACTGCTGCTGATCAGGCATGTATCGCAGGCCACGGGCCGCGACTTCTGGGCCCTGCCCGGCGGTCTCGTCGAGAAGGGTGAACCGCTCGTCGACGCCGCACGGCGCGAACTGGCGGAAGAAACAGGTCTGCACGGCACGCCGACCGGCATCGCGGCAATACAAGAGTTTCCAGAGATTGGTCTTCTCGAAGTCGTCATCGTGTTTTCGAAGCTGAAAGGTAGGGCACGCCTCGGATACGATCCCGAACAGACTTCCGATCAACCGAAACGGATGAGAGAGCTGCGCTGGTTTCCGCGAACGGCGCTTCCGCCCGTCAAGCCCATGTCGCTGATGAAACGCATCGCCACGGCCGGCAGCGTTGATCGCATCCCACTGCCACACCTCTTGTCG
>JAGOCE010000386.1 GCA_017998915.1 Candidatus Ozemibacteraceae bacterium | reverse complement strand
TCAAGGCCGCAGATGCCAAGGAAAAGGTCGGAGAGAAGACAAAGGCTGATGAAGCGGCGAAAACTGACGAAAAGAAGAAGGCCGATGCGAAGACACCGGTGAAGGCAACCGATAAGACCGAGAAGACTGAAAAGACAGAGAAGACGAAGAAGGACGATACGGGAAAAACAGCGGAAAAGAAAACGGTCGACGAGAAACAGGCGGCCGCGAAGAAAGAAGAGAGTGCGAAGCCGTCGAAGCAGGATACCGCCGCCCCGGCAAAGAAAGACACCGGACTTCCTCCGGCAAAGGCCGTCAGCACAAGCAAATCAGCCTCGGACTACTACCATGAAGCCATCGGCCTGTATGAGAAGAAACGGTATCAGGAAGCTCTCGACGCGAACCGATCGGCTCTCGAGCAGGCGCCCAGAAATGCGGAAATCCTGAATAACATCGGGAACTGCCTCTTCAAGATGGGCAAAATTCAAGATGCCATCACGAACTGGAAGGAAGCCCTCAAATCGGCTCCGAAACAGGCGAAAATCTGCAACAACCTCGGCATCGCCTATTACCAGATCGATGAAAACGACCGGGCTGTCGAGTTTTATAAGAAGGCAATCCTGTTCGAACCCCAGTTCGCCGATGCCTATTACAATCTTGCATCCGTCTATGGTTTCAAGGGCCAGTTCCGTGATGCCCTCGACAACTACAGGAAATACCTCGAATTCAATCCCGATGCGACGATGAAAAAGCTGACGGAAGAACGCATCGAATACTGCCAGAAGCAGCTCAATACGCCGAAAAAAGACAAGAAATAATCGAGAAGGCGGGTTTCAAGCCCGCCCTTCTCGCTTTTATTCCGCGCCTTTGCGGAGGCAGAAGATCGAGCCGGATTTCGTCCGGACGAGAAGACCGAAATCGGCGACGGCGAGAGACTCCTCGGTCAGTTCGCCGCCAACGTGGACACGCCACTTTTCAGCGTAGCTTTCACGATGCATGCCGATTACCCAGCCGTCCTGGGTGCCGATATACATCATCTTGTCCTCGAAAACGGGGCCGGCCGCATAGATGTGCTTCGGGAATTCACGCGCTTTCTCGAACTTTCCGTCGGCCGGATCGATTTTCCAGAGAACGTCTTTGAACCCGATGTATCCGCCTGCGATGTCGACGGCTGCAGGCATCAGCGGAAGCCGATGCTCCATGACCATCTTTCGCGAGCTGATGCGGCCTCCGTCGAGCTGCAGGCGCACATACTCCCCGTTTTCCGAAAGGAACGCGCACTCGTCCTTCATCGGGACCGGCGCTGTGACGGGGTGCCAGTCGGAGCCGCGCGCCTCGTAGACTTTCGTGCCGTTTGCGAGGTCTAGGGTGGCGATCGCGCCTGAGATGAACCCGGCGTAGACCCGGTCATTGACAATGGTGAGCAGCGCACGCTGGCCTTTCCCGGAATACTTGGTGTCCTTGTGCTGGTATTCCCAGACCTGGTCGCCGGTATCGGCTTTCAGCGCAACGATCCGTGCATTCTGACAGGCGAAGACGAGAAGGTTGTTCGAGAAGGCGACGTAGGGGCTCCGCAGGAAGTCCTCGGTAAAATACCGGTTGATACGCTGTGTGGCGTCTATACCCTTGACCCAGAGCAGCTTCCCCGTTTTCAGGGAAACGGCGCCCCAGTAGCCGTAATCGAACATCGCCAGCACCAGCCCCGGCGCGACGTCTGTTCTGATCAACATGGGAATGCCGATGTCGGGAGACGCGTCTTCCGGCGGTAGTTCGAGACCGGGAAGTTTGCCCGGCCACGAGCACGACGCAGTCTGTGTCAGCAGGTCCTTGTCGTAGAAGACGAGCCCCTCACGGGTCGGGATGAATGGCTGATCGCAGCGGGTCCAAGCGGGAGCGGGAATCGCGCCCTTCTCCTCCTTGTTCCGGATCAGATCTCCGGTTCCGCCCTTGAACGCTTTTGCGAGGCTTGTATCGTAACACCAGACATGCTCCGTCCCGAACTGGGCGGCGCTTGGAATGCGTGCGAGGTATTCCTCGAGAGGAGCGTAGAGGTCCGGCCGGCTCCAGATGATCCGGCTTCCGGCTTCACCGGCGAAACTGGCAAAACCGAAATGGATGCTCAGCAGCAGCAGAATCGCTGCGGAGTAGCCGTATTTCCGACCGTCGGCCCATTCCGAACCGAACAGCACCTCGAAAAAATATTTGATGAACAATGAAACGAAGAAGTTCGCCAGCGTCAGGCCGACAAGGATGATCGATATTCCACCCGACATGAGGATGGGGAAGGGAATGTCTTTTTTCGACCATGAGGTTTTCATGATGCCGAGAATCTCGCGCCAGTTGTTGATGAAAGGTGTCCAAAAATCCCCGAACCAGGCGTTGAAGACGCCGGCAGCGAGCATGAACCCGAACAGCGAGGTGTAGACGATCGAACGCATCATGAAATGCATCAGAAGCATCAACACCCCGAGCCCCCCGAGAAAGACATAGGACTGGATCGTGAAAACGGGCAGACTCGTATAGGACCCGATCAGCTTTCCGAAGAAAAAAGCCTGAAGCAGGACGACGATGGCAAGCGGCATCATAAGGAAAAAATTCATGAACGTGCCGGCGGGTTTCTGCTTGGCAGGCGGCTTTGAAACTGGGTTGATGACGGTTTTTACCGGGTTCTGGGTGACAACGACAACTTCATCCATGGGCAATTCCCCCCCTGGCAACGTGGTGCCTGGTTCAACGTAGATGCAATACGATCCTATGTATCGGCGTATGTCTGCGACCGGCGAAGGTGCTGGAGGGAAAATCGACGATGCAGCGAACCTGGAAGAAGCGAAACGCGTCTTTCCTGTGTTGCTGAAGGCAAGAAAATGTTCGGAAAAGTATCCGTCTTCTGACGTTCGTCTTGACACAGATATCGGTCGATCATAATATGGGGGCGTGTTCTGCCTGCCGGCAGGAGACGTCATTTGCAATGCCGCATTGTCAGGGGATTTCAAGGAGGGCATCCGTGCCGTCGATGATAAAACACCTGTTCCTCAAGATCGCCAACGAGCGGGATTCCGAACTCGAGGCCTGCGAATATCTCGACTCGTTTGCGAAAAAGTGCGGCTTCATGCCCGAAACGATCGACGAGATGCGCCTTGCGTTCATCGAAGCGCTCATCAACGCGAAAGAGCACGCTCCCAAGGGGCTTCCCGACACGAACCAGGACATTTACGCGGCGTTCACCTCCGATCAGGATCTTCTCACGATCGAAGTGCGCGACTTCGGCACGGGATTCGACCCCTCGACTGTCGAAAAGCCCGACATCAAGAAGAAGATGAAGTCGTCCTACAAGCGTGGCTGGGGCCTGATGCTGATGGAAAAGCTGATGGACGGCTGCGAGGTCTCGTCGTTCCCACCATCGGGCACCCTCATCAAGATGGTGAAAAAGCGGCTCCAGGTCGATCCGCAGGGCGTCGATGATATCGTGCGCGAACGCAAACGCATCGAACGGCTCAAATACATCCTCGGCAGCTTCCTCGACCTCAGCTCGTTCCTCTCGCAGAAGCGCGACCTCGAGACCGGTCTTCGCTCCATGCTCCGGATCATGCTCGGCACCCTCGGCATTTCCCGGGGCGCGATCTTCATCTACGATCCTGCGAAAGAAGAGATGCACAGCGCTGTCGACATCAAGCTCAAAACGCAGGAGCGCCTGCCAAAATTCAAGATCTCGACGAAGCTGATCCAGCAGATCTCGCGCCAGGAGTCCCTCGAGGTCACCGATACCCTCCTTCACGAGAACCCCGAGATATCGGCTATCTTCTCGAAGGACGAGGTTGCCGGTTGTTATCTCCTGCGCATCGACAGCGACGTGCTTGGCGTCCTCCTCCTCGGGAACACCTTCCGCACAGAGGAGAAGGAATCATACGACGTCGACATCATGACGACCCTTGCGCGAAATATATCATCCGCTATAAATACATTCCGTCTCCTCGAACAACTCAAGGAAACGAACCAGGAACTCGACATTCACGTGAAGGAGCTCGATGCTGTACGTGAAGCCAGCCAGCTGATCTCTTCCGAGCTCGAG
>JAGOCE010000385.1 GCA_017998915.1 Candidatus Ozemibacteraceae bacterium | reverse complement strand
TTTTTGCGAAGGTCGGCAAGATAGGTTTCCATCGGATCGATCTTCTCGATCAGCCCTTTCTGGAGCGCCGTCGCCAGGTCGAGGTCGTGCACCGGGCCGTTTTTCATCAGGGCGTTGGCCCGCTTCTCGATGTCGCCGGTCGTCTCGGGCAGCGCCGGGCCGCCCCAGTCGGGTGAAAACTTGAGGCCCTGGTATTCGGGCGGGTTGTGGCTGGCCGTGAAATTGATGCCTCCGGCGGCCTTGCGGCGCAGGAGTTCGAAGCTGATCACCGGCGTCGGCGTGTCGCGGACGCAAAGGAACGCCTTGATGCCGTTCGCCGCCAGCACGCGGGCCGACGTTTCCATGAACTTCTGCGAGAGGAAGCGCGTATCGCTGCCGATCACGACGCCGCCGGTCTTGCCGTTCGCCTTGAGATGGTCGGCGATGGCCTGCGTGCAGACCCGGACATTTTCGAACGTGAAGCCGTCGGCGATGATGTCGCGCCAGCCGGAAGTGCCGAACTTGATTTCCATGATTCCCTCCCTCGATGTTTCTTCGCCCGGCCCAACCGGGCCGGCCGCTCATTCTGTGTAAAGTTTACTCCTGCCGCGCCCTCCCCGCAACCGCCAGGAATACCCCCGGAAAACGGCGCGGATGGCGTGCCTGTCGCGGGTGTGATACAGTGTTCGCACGTTGAATCCAACCTGTCAGAAGGATGAATCGAGATGCGCGCCTGCCTGCGGAACATCGCCGTCGTCTGTGGAATCCTCGCCGGATCAGCCCTCGGGGCGGCCGAGATCCATGAAGCCGCTGCCTCCGGAAACACCGCCTCCGTTGCGGCCCTGATCGCGAGCGACAGCCGCCTCGTCAGGGCGAAAACAGCGACGCTCCTGACGCCGCTGCATTATGCCGCCGTTCGCGGCCACGCCGAGGTGGCAAAGCAGCTCATCGGTGCTGGCGCAGACCCGGATGCGCGGACGGAGGACGGGAGAACGCCGCTTCAGTTCGCCTTCGAGAATCCCGAGATGAGCGAACATGACAGGACGGCCCTTGTCGATCTTCTCGCCTCCGGATCTGATATCGTCAACTCTATAGATGGAATCGGGTTTTCCCCGCTCCATTATGCAGCTCGGTTCGGAAACGCCTCGGCGGCGTCCCTGCTGATCAGGCGCGGAGCGCTTGTATCCGCACGTGACGCGAAAGGCAACACCTCGCTTCATCTCGCCGCCGAAGCCCCGGAAGCCGGCGCCGCGGAGGTCGCGCTCGTCCTGCTGAATGCCGGTGCTCCGGTGAATGCCGTGAATTTCGTGAATGCAACTCCCCTGCATGCGGCGGTTCTCGCGGATGAGCCGCAGGAGAGACTTGTTCGGCTCCTGGTGAAGTTCGGGGCGAGCCTGACGGCAAAGGACAGCCTCGGTCAGACCTCGTGGCGGGCAGCCGTTTCCTCGGGAAACATGGCGATGGCATCGCTTCTGAATGAGCTGGGCGCCCCCGGCGAGTCGCAGACGGCATCGCCTGCGGCGACCGCGACATCCTCGCTGCCGATCGTGGCCCCATCAGGACCTTCAGGGAAATAACCGCGCGAGATGATCATCAACTGCCATTGCCACATCTTCTCGCTCGACTGCATTCCGCTTGGCTTCCGACGGAAGTTTCTTCTCGACATGAAAAATGAGCGGCAGAAGCTTTTGTTCAGGCTTGTACGAGCCATCCTGATGCCCGGCGTGCGGCTCGAGACATGGCTCGGATTCGCGCATCTCGACATGACCGGAATCGCCCGGCGGCTCGTTTCCGAAATGGATGAGGCCGGCGTTGAGCTTGCCACGCCCCTCATGGTCGACATGGCGTTCGACTCCGCGTATCCTGAGCGGACGGTCAGGGAATGGAGCGACCAGATATCGGAAACGCTCGCTGCCGTCGATGCGGTGAACGCCGTTTCGGGACGAACGCGGCTGATGCCCTTCATCGGCGCCGATCCGCGCCGGCCCGACGTGACGGATCTCGTCATCGGGCATCTCGAATCGAAGCGGTTCTTCGGGGTGAAGGTGTATCCCGTCATGGGCTTTTATCCCGATGACGAGGGGTTGCGCGGGGTCTTCGCGTATTGCGAGAAACACCGCATCCCGGTGACGACGCACTGCGAGAACGGCGGGCTGCCCGGCCATGCCGGCTACTACGACCTGGCTGCGCCGGAACACTGGGAGCCTGTTCTGGAGCGGTTCCCGGAACTCGTGCTGAATCTCGCCCATTTCGACCGCACCGGAACTGCCTGGCAGCAGCGTATCATGCAGATGATGCCGCGGTGGCCGAATCTGTATTCGGATATCTCGTTCGACGCCGAAATGTTCTGGCAGCCGGGCCGCTACTTCGCGAACATGCTTCGCGTGCTGCGCACCCCCCTGATTCAGGAGCGCATGCTGTACGGCACCGATTGGTACATGGGCCGGTTCCTGTGGTCCGAGAAAAGCTATATCGAATGGTATACAAAAGGCGCCCGCCGCATTTTCTGGGCGCCCGTGAAGTTTTTGAAATCAGACATCCGGCGCCTCACGGAAGACAATCCCCGCCGCTTTCTCGGACTTGGGAAGGCGGGCGCCGACCGAGCCTTCCCGCCACGCTGCAGCACCTGATCATATCCGCACGGAGAGCCTATGAGCCGGAACGTAACGTTGAACAATATCGTGTCGATCGGGGCCGGAATCCTCCTGGCTACGGTGTCGCAGGCGTTTTTCCTCGTGCCCAACCACATCGTGCCCAGCGGTCTTGTGGGACTCGGAACGGTGCTGTATCACTGCACGGGCATTCCCATCGGCATGTTCGTCATCGTTTGTAACATCCTGCTGATCGCCATCCAGGGACATTATGTCGGTATCAAGGCGGGCGGCAAGACCATCGTCACGATCCTGCTCCAGGGCGCCCTGCTCGACATCCTCGTTTCATGGCTCCACGTCTCAAGGCTGGCCGAGGACCCGATGCTCGCGTGCATCTACGGCGGCCTGCTGACGGGCATCGGCGGGGCGCTGATCTTCAAGGGTGGGGCGACGCTCGGCGGAACGGATATCCTGGCCCAACTGCTGATGAAGTTCAAGGGCGTTCCGGTCGGCACGACGTTCCTCTGGAGCGACGCGGTGGTGCTGGCTGTCGCGGCGCTGGTCTACGGGCCGAACCTTGCGCTGTATGCCCTGATCAAATCCTTCATCGTCAGCCAGACGATCGACCGCGTGATGGAGGGCTCGGGCGACTACCGGCAGGTGCTGATCATGTCGAAACAGGCCGAGACGATCTGCTGGGGCATCATCGAAGAGCTGCACCGGGGCGTCACGTATCTGAACGGCCGCGGTGCCTACTCGAACAAGCCGGTCGACGTGTTGCTGACGGCGGTCAGGCGGAACCAGCTGCCGCAGCTTGAAGAACTCGTCTACCAGCTTGATCCCGCGGCGTTCATCATCGTGACCGACGCGCGGCGGGTCATCGGCAAGGGCTTCGCCTCGCTCGAAGAGGAACTCGCCGGTCTGAAGGAAGTCACCGGCACGGAGATGCCGAAAGCCCCCGTCTCTACAGGGAAATGACGTCGTGGGCTTCGGCCAGGACGGTTTTGCGGATGGCCAGAAGCTGCTTCAGCAGCGGAGCGAGGCGGTCGAGCGGCAGGATGTTGTCCGCGTCGGACGGCGAACGGGCCGGCTCGGGGTGAATCTCGAGGAAGACGCCGTCGATGCTGCCCGTGGCCATCGCCGCCCGTGAAAGACACGGGATATACTCACGCTGGCCGCCGGTGCGGTCGCCCGCGGCGCCCGGCAGCTGCAGCGAGTGCGTCGCGTCGAACACGACCGCGTCGGCCCACTGCCTCATGATCGGGAAACTGCGCATGTCGACGACGAGATTGCCGTAGCCGAACGAGCTTCCGCGCTCGGTGAGCACGACCTCCGCGTCGGTACGGACGGTTTTTATTTTGGCCACGATATGACGGGTGTCCCAGGGCGAGAGAAACTGCCCTTTCTTGACGTTGATGCAGCGGGCGACCGTTGCCGCGGCCTGGAGCAGGTCGGTTTGGCGGCCCAGGAAGGCCGGGATCTGGAGGACGTCGCAGACCTCGGCAGCCG
>JAGOCE010000384.1 GCA_017998915.1 Candidatus Ozemibacteraceae bacterium | reverse complement strand
CGATCGATTCGAGAATGCGCGTCACCCAGTAGCGAACATCGTCATTCTGGCTGTTGAGAGCTTCCGCGATGCGGTCGACGCCTTTCTCTCCGATTTCGGTGAGGGCGTAGGCGCAGCTTCGGCGCACATTCCACGACTCGTTCGACAGACCATCGATGAGCGCAGGAACGGCCTTCGGGCTGGCGATCTCGCCGAGAGCGGCAGCGCAAAAGCTCATCACTTCGGGTTTCCCGTTCCTGAAGAATCGGATCAGGGGTTCTACGACGCGTGAGCCGAGCTTCACGATTCCCTTGCGAACCAGGAACCGCTGGTTGTCGTCGACGGCTTCGATGAAAGAGAACAGCCGCGCCATGCCGCGATCGCCGGTGCGGACAAGCGCCAGGAGGCAGCCATCACGGATATCCTCGTTGGGCTCCTGCATGGCCTCGATCATCGGCTCGACCGCGTTCTCACCGATATCGGCGAGCGCCTGCGTCGCGCTTTTGCGGATCGTCCAGTCGGGGTCGGCCAGAGATTCGATGAGCACCCTGATGACCCGTGTGTCGCCAGACTCGCCAAGCGCGGCGGCGATGACGTAGCGCATCTGCTTGTCGCCCGAGCGCAGAGCTTCGAGAAGGATTTTCTGCGCTTTCGGGCCCATCCGGCCCAACGTTTTGATCACCCAGAACCGGACATCCTCATCTGCCGTCTTGTTCATCACCTGCTCGAGCGACGGGATGATCTCTTCGCCGAATTTCGTCAGTGCTTCGGCGGCGGCCTTTCTGACCGCCCATTTTTCGTCGCCAAGCAGCCTGATGAGGGCCGTAATGCCCATGGTTTCGCGGAGTTCTCCGAGGGCCATCGCGGCAAAATAGCGCACATCATGGTTCGTGCTCTTCACGGCGCGCAGAATGGCCGGGGTCCCCTTGTTGCCGAATCTGCCGATCACCTGCAGCGCCCAGTGCTGGATATCCTCGCTGTAGGAGTTGATTGCAGCGGAAAGAACCGGAAGCGCGGTGTCGCCGAACGCGTATACCTGGTCGGCGGCCGTTTTCCTGACGATCCAGTGTTCGTCACCGAACGCGTTGACGAGGAACTGCAGCGCGGTTTCGTTGCGCACGCGGCCGATCTCCTCGACGAGCTGGATTTTCCGCTCCTTGTTGGCGAGGGGGAAGGAATCGATCAATTTCTGCGTATAGGCATCCATGAGGTTCTCATTCTTACCAGCGACGTTTTACCAAGTCAACGACGAATCTCGGCCATTTACGGGCCACCTTCGGGGCCGCCCTCCGGCTTCGGGGAATCAGGCTGGATCTCCGTGATTTCGATCTGGACCACTTTCGGTTGGATTTCGACAACTTCGACCTTGTCGGGAACACCTACGGGACAAGGCAAATCCACGGTATAGCTGCCGGGAGCCATTTTTCGCATGTCGAGCACGAGGTTCATATCGGCCCGCGATACTTTGTCCAGTTGCTCGACGAATCCGCGCAGGATCAGGGTGTAGCTCGACGGCGAAACCAGGCAGTGCTGGTTACTCGAGTTTTTGATCGTCAGCGGCAGGCCGGCGAACTGGCGGACGATCTGTGACGCCGCCAGGCGGATTCCCACGATGACCGTCCCGGTGCCGGCAACGCGGACGGTTTCGACGGGCGGCTTCAGGAGCGCGGTGATACTGCCGGAAGATGTCACCATGGCAAGATCGATCGGCATCGTCAGCAGCTCGTTCATCTGCTCGAGAATTCGCCCCGGCCCGGTGATCGAGACATCCGGCGGCACGATGTCGAAGCCTTCGAGGCGATATCCCTCGGGCGGTTTGTTGATGAACTGGGGCATGACGCGGATGATTCTTCCCGGATATCCGGCCTTCACCGTGATGTCGACGTTGACTTTTTCGGGAACGACCTTCACACCCTCGATATTTTCGCCCGACGTCGCCAGCAGCAGAACAGGGCAACTCTCGCTCACCGAGTTTCTGGAATTATTGAGCGTGATGGCGACTTGAGCCACGGCAATACGCTCGATGGTTTCCTTCGGGCCCTCGACCGTCACCCGCCTTGGAGTGAGGTTCGGCATTTCCGAGAGGAAACCTTCGTCCGTCTGTCCCTTGACCTCTGCGGAGATGTCGAACTCCCGGCGGATGAGCGGTTCGCCGGTCACTTCGATCTGGGCCGGCTTGATCGAAACCATCGTCAGGCCGGGCGGGGTCGTGACTTTGAGAGGAAGCATGGCCGAGCCGGGCCGGAGCGAGTAGAGATCGACGCTGACCTGCACGAGATCGCGGCCGGCGATGATGAAGTCGCGGCGTGTTCCCGTGAGAACGACCTCGGCCATGGCGGCCTGGGGCAGAACGCGCATCAACTGCGGCATGTTCCGATACTCGACCTTCGTCGTCACGGTGCGCCGGATCATCGGCGAAACGATGATGTTCACGTAGATCCAGAGGACGAGCGCGAGCAGGATCGTGACCAGCTTCAGATTGATTCGCATGGCTTCACTTGAGCGGCATCAACAGCCGCCTGTCCTTTATGACGCGTTTGAGAGCGGCCCGCAGGAGATCGCGAACCTTCTCGCCGTTCAGGTCGCGCACGAGCTTTCCGCCCTTGGCGAACGAGATCGCGCCCGTCTCTTCGCTCACGATCAGCGCGAGGGCGTCGGTGATCTCGGTGATGCCGACGGCGGCGCGATGCCGGGTTCCGACTTCGCGGGCAAGATCGGAGTTCTGGGAAATAGGCAGGAAGCAGCTCGCTGCCTCGATGATGCCGCCCTTCATGATGACCGCCCCGTCATGCAGAGGCGTGAAGGGAAGAAAGATCGTGCTGAGGAGTTCGAAGGTGAGCGTGCTGTGCAGGGGAACGCCCTTGTCGATGAACTCTTTCAGCCCGATGTCCTGCTCGATGACGATGAGGGCGCCGATGCGCTTTTTTGCGCAGCTCTCGATGGTTTTCGCGAGTTCCTCGACGAGTTCGGGGATGTTTTCGGGGTTGGAACTCTGCTCGCCCAGGATCGAGCCGCGGCCGATCTCTTCGAGCGCGCGTCGGAGCTCGGGCTGGAAGATGACGACGAGCGCCAAAAAGCCTGTGGGAAGCGTGTTCGAAAGAACCCAGTTCAACGTGTTGAAGTCGAGATCTTTCGTGAACATCAGCAGGAGCAGGATGAACCCGAGCCCCTTGAGGAGATTGAACGCGCGAGTTCCCTCGATCAGCAAGAGGACTTTGTAAATTCCCCAGCCGACGATCGCGACGTCGAGCAGATCGATCAGCGAGACGTCGCGGAGAACCGCGAGAACGAATTGAAACAGCATCATGAGTTCAGGCCGGCAGCAGGTTCATCTTTTCGAGAAGGGCGGCGATACGATCGCGGGTGGCGGCAGACGCGGGCAACAACGGGAGACGGAATTCTTCGCGGATCAGGCCCATCAGGGTGAGGGCCGTCTTCACGGGAATCGGGTTCGACTCGAAGAACATCGCCCGGTGAAGATCGAGCAACTCGAAGTGGCGCCGAAGCGCTTCTTCCCAGTTTTTTCGGAGAGCCGCGTCGACGAACTCCTTCATCAGCCGGGGAACGACGTTGGCGGTCACGGATATCGTGCCGCATGCCCCGACGGCCATGAGCGGGAAGTTGATTGCATCTTCGCCCGAGAGAAGTTCGAAGCCGGTCGGAGCGGCGCGCAGGATATCCATGGCCTGCTCGACGTTCCCGGAGGCTTCCTTGATTCCCTTGATGTTCGGGGTTTTGGCAAGCTCGAGCACCGTGGCGACGTTCATGTTCATCCCTGTGCGCCCCGGAACGTTGTACAGCAGCACCGGCAGTCTGGTCGCGGCTGCCACGGCCTGGAAATGGGCTATCTGCCCGGCAGGCGTCGGTTTGTTGTAATACGGCATCACGACCAGCACGGAGTCGGCGCCCAGCGATTCGGCGCTGCGTGTCATGTCGACGGCGGAGGCCGTGTTGTTGCCTCCCGTTCCAAGCATCAGCCCGATCTTTCCGGAAACGCGGCCTGCAACGAGCTCCATGAGCCGCATTTTTTCGTCGCTCGAAAGAGTTGGTGATTCACCCGTGGTTCCCACGATGACGAGGCCGTCGGTGCCGGCTTCGAGGTG
>JAGOCE010000383.1 GCA_017998915.1 Candidatus Ozemibacteraceae bacterium | reverse complement strand
CGTTTGATCTCCCCGAACGCGGCCCCGGGGGCGATGACGATATAGCCACAGGTATTGTTCAATTCGAACTTCATTCGCACGGCCCCGGTATCGGCAGGGGGAAGCGGCTTCAATTCGGAAAACGGTGCGGGGCCGTCCGGTGGCCGACTTCCGGAAACCGTTCCGGTGGTCAGGGCAAGGTGGAGACGGCTTTCGTGAACGGCGTCGGCCCAGGGGGGGACCGATGCCGGGTCGTTCAGAAAGAGTCCGCGGCCTTCTCCGATGAACCCCCGACGCCTGACGCCGCCGCACAGAAACGCCAAAAAGGCGCTCCTGAACGAACGCGGAAGGACGATGATGCGGTCATATCGGCGTCTCCGGATCGCGATGAGTTCTGGCAGGAGGTTCCAGAACGGCAGTTTCGTGTCGAGGCCGACGACGTCACCGACGCCGGAAGAAAAGGAATACACCGGCGCGAGCGCCGGCCTCGTGAGGATGTCGACCGGATTTCCGTCGAGCTTCGCGGCGGCGGCCAGGGCCGGGAAGGACATGACGGCATCGCCGATCCAGTTCAGACCGAAAAAAAGCGTCTTCATGCTGGATTCCTGGCGAACGAGGCGATATCGGCCGCGAGTGCTTTCCAGTCGAAATCCCGGCAGGCCCACGTGTGTTCGGGGCACTCCCGGCGCCTGCCGTGGAGACTGCACGGCTTGCAGGGCAGCTCCTTCGAGAAGATTCGCACGCCCGGACCGGGAACCGGGGCGAAGCCGAGGCATGGGTCGGTCTGGAAGAAAATCCCCGCAACGGGGACTCCGACGGCGCGCGCGAGGTGCATCGGTCCAGAGTCGGTACTGACGACCAGCCTTGCGAACGACATCAGCCCGGGAAGGATCTCGAGCGGCGTTTTTCCCCGAAGATCCACGATGCCGTCCCCGGCCGTGATCGTGCCGTCGGAGTCGCCCATCAGGACGACCGGTTTTGGGAGTGCCTCGAGAAGTGCGCCGATACCGGCCTGTGGGATCGTTTTTCCCAGATGTGCCGCTGCCGGGTGCAGAATCGTGAAACGCTCCGCCGGCGCCCCGGTCTCGCGTTCCAGCCACCCGCGAGCCGCCGCCCGGCATGCATCGGGCAGGTTCAGCAGGGCGTCGTCCGGCAGGGGGGCGACCTCCGCAGTACGGGCGTATTTCAGCCATACCTGCTCCGAGTCGGAGGGGCGGATGGGATACCGGTTCCGGGCTGCCGCGATCTGCTCGGTCCAGGGTCGTTTCCCGTATCGTCGCACCGGAGCGCCGATGAGCGCCGAGAGCACGACGGACGCAGGCTTCCCCTGGAGGTCAACGACGCGGGATGGGTGGAGCCGTCTGAGGCGTTTCGCGAGCGGCAGGAGATCACCGGCTCCACCCAGGAGATGGACCTGGGCGGCCGGCAGGAACGGCGCCAGGGCCGCCCAGCGCTCGTGGAGCACCCAGTGGACCTCCTGCCCTGCTCTCACAAGCGCGCGCGCCGTCGGAACTGCGAGGAGGACGTCCCCCATCGCCGTCAGCCGTATCAATACCTCGACGCTCATTGAGACCTTTCTATATTGTATAATATATAATTATCGTTTCGTGAAAGCGGGTTGGCTTCGAACTCGCCCCTATGCACGATGCGTCCGTGCTCCCATCTGTGTGCCGTCCTTGTCGGCGGGCAACACGCCCATCTCGTCGAGAGCTTCCAGCGTGCGTTCCGCGGCGCCGGCCATCCGGCGCTGGACCGAAAGAGCTCGCTGCCCCATCGCGACAAACGCGGGACGGTCGGCGAAAAACTCCTCGAACGTTTTCCCGAACGAGGCGGTATCGTTCACGATCCTGATCCCGTTGCCCTCGACGAGCGCTGCGCGCTCTGACGGGAAGTTTTCCAGGTGCGGGCCCGTGACGAGCGGGACGCCGGCCGCGGCAGGTTCCATCAGGTTGTGCCCGCCCCGGGGGATCAGGCTGCCGCCGACGAACGCGAGGTCGGCGGCCATGTACAGCTTCTGGAGCTCTCCGAGCGTGTCAGCGAGCAACACCCTTCCGACGGGCGATACGCGGGCCGTCAGTCGGGAGTAGTCGATGTGGCGCGTCTGAAGCAACTTCTCGACGTCGCCGACACGGTTCATGTGCCGCGGAGCCAGGACGAGCGTTGCATTGACCCGCGGCCAGAGGGGCTCGAGGGCGTCGAGAAGCATCGCCTCTTCTCCGTCGTGCGTCGAGCCGCCCACGATGACGACCCTGCCCGGCGGGATGCCGTACGCATCCCTGATATGTTGCGGAGTGCCGTCCGGCAGTTCGAGGTCGAACTTGAACGGTCCCAGGACGCGGATCGTTTCCGATGGGATACCGACGGCGCGATACCGTCGCTCGTAGATTCGTTCCTGTGCGAAAACGGCTCGAATGCCTGCCAGGCCCGGGGAAAAGAGCGGGTGCGCGAGCTTTCTCAGACGCACCGTCGATTCGTTTATTCTAGCATTTATAATAATAACTGGAATATTACGCTCGGCGGCCGTTGCGAGAAGCACGGGCCAGAGTTCCGTCTCGCTGATCAGGATCAGACACGGTCGCACGATGTCGAAAAAAGGGTTCAGAAACTCGGGAAGATCGATGGGAAGCAGACTGGCGTGGCCGCTCAGTCCGTCCGCCAGGATGCGGCGATACCCGTCGAGGGTGGTCGCGGTGCAGACGATCCGGTCCGGGCCGAAGCGGCCCTCGAGGCGTCGGAGAAACGGCCGGAGGGTGATGACCTCGCCGAGGGACGCTCCGTGGACCCAGATCGTTCCCGTCTCCGGAATCGGTCGTTCGGGCCGGTAATGTCCCTTGCGAAGCTCGATTTCCTCTCGCTCGAGGCGCTTCGGGGGGAACGTTTCGAGCCCGCAGACGACGGCGCGTAGCAGGCCGCGATAGAACGAGAGTGCCGTGGTCATGATGTCGAACCTTCCTTTGCCGGCGGCCGGCTTTTCCAGCGCCGATGCAGCCAGAACCACTGGTCAGGCCGCTTCCTGACCCATGTTTCGATGATGCGTGTCAGGCGCTGCGTCAGTTGCATCCTTCCGCTCTCGTCGTCGGTGAACTCCTCGGGCCAGATGGGCGGAAGAATCTCGATCAGATGCGGGCCTGCTCCACGCCGGTGTGCCGCCAGGGCGACGATCGGAGCACGGCTTTTCAGCGCGATCTGGGCGGGGCCCGTGACCGTCGATGCCGGTTCCCCGAGGAAATCCACGAAATATCCCCGGTCGCCGGCGTTCTGGTCGGACATCAGGGCGAGCATGTCCCCGTTGCGAAGCGTTCGCAGAATCTCGCGCAGGCCGAAGCCGGAATCCGTCGTCAGGGCCCCGAACCGGCGGCGCATGCGTTCGAACCACGCGTCGACCTCGGGGTTCTTCTGTCGCCTGACGACGGTGGTTACCTTGAACCCGTTCAGGCAGAGCCAGGGCGGTACGAACTCCCACGGACCATAATGCCCGGAAACGATGATGACGCCACGCCCGAGCGCGTGTGCCTCGCGGAGGTGCTCCATGCCCTCGGCAACGAATTTCCCCTGAAGCTCCTCGGCGGTCAGAAACGGCAGCGACGCCATTTCCAGGGCATTCTCGAAAAACGACCGGTAGACCTTCCGTGTCATCCCTCGTGCTTCCGCGTCGGAAAGAGCGAGATGCCGCTTGAGAGCTGAAAAGACATAATCGCATCGTAGGCGTAGCATATCAGAGACCACGCAGGTCAGAAATGCCGCTATCCTCCGCCTGTATTCAAAAGACGCTCGTGCCGCCCGGGCCGCGATCCGGTCGAGCAGCAGGCATTGCAACCATTGAACCCAATTACACCCCGTTGATGTTTTCATTCATACCCTGATTTCATCTGTCGGAAATCCCGCAACAAGCGTTCCCATTCGACCTTTGTCGCTGGCATCTACCATTCGTAGTAATGGCTTGTCCCATCGGTGCTTGCCTCACTGCTGGGTAGTATTATTTTTTTGGCGGCATTGAACGGAGTGGGCCGTTTCTGACCAGACAGGGCGTGTTTCTCGAGTTGTATCCCGTCGAACCAGACGGAATAGGAAGCCGTAGTTGGCGAATTGTTCCTGACCATGACATAGTTCCAGCTTGCGA
>JAGOCE010000382.1 GCA_017998915.1 Candidatus Ozemibacteraceae bacterium | reverse complement strand
CTCGCGCGGATAAAACAGCATCCAGACCGCCAGCCATGCCGCGAAATAGCCGTGCAAAACCGCAAATACAACCAATCCGACGAATTTCACGGCCGTAGTATACACCTTACATGCCCGATCGACACCATTCGTACGGCATACTCCAAAATGCTCTTCACAGGAAGTTTGAGAGGGGGGCGTGATTCGCTCGCACTATGTTTGATATACGAAAATTTCCCCTTGTCGCCTTCTCTGGGATGGTGCTACCATTGAAAAAGTTCTTATGAGAATTGAGTAAGGAGTGTACAAGATGAAGAAGGTTCTCAGCTCTCTGGCCATCGCTCTTGCGACGTTCGTCGCCGGCGGAACGGCGTTCGCTGATGTCGTTCCCGGTAAGTATCTGGTGCTGTTCAAATCGACGAAGGCCGTCCAGCGCGGCAGCCACGCGCAAGTTGTGCGCGGGCTTCAGAAAGCGAACAAATCGAACATCGATCTGCTTCAGCAGAAAATCGCCAGGAAGGGCGACTCGATCACGCCGCTTTGGAACGTGAACGGCGCCGTAGTCAAAGCCTCGAAGTCCGAGCTCGAAACCATCAAGAGCCTCGGCAACGTCGCTTCCGTGAAACCGGTCGAGTACAAGAAATGGCTCAATCCCCGCCCCTCGACCCGCGTCATTCGAGAGGATGCGGCCCCCGTCTGGAATATCGTGAAAGTCCGCGCCCCCGAAGTCTGGAAGGACTACAACATCGACGGTTCCGGCATCGTCGTCGGCCACCTCGACACCGGCGCTGCCGCCGCTCACCCGGCCCTGAAGGGCAAGGTGATCGCGTTCAAGGATTTCACCCCCGCTGCCAAGCCCGAATCCTATGACGACCAGGGCCACGGCTCACACACCGCCGGCACCATCGCCGGTGGAAACGGCCTCGGCGTCGCCCCGGGTGCCCGTCTCATCGTCGCCAAGGTGTTCGACAAGCAGGGCGGCGCCGAAGACGCCTGGCTTCTTCAGGCCATGCAGTGGGTCATGGACCCCGACGGCAACCCCGAAACCAACGACGCACCCCTCCTGGTCAGCAACTCCTGGGGTTCCGACGACTCGACCGACAAGGTCTTCTGGGATGCCGTGAACGCCTGGGTGACCGCCGGCATGGTTCCGGTGTTCGCCGCCGGCAACAACGGTCCCTCCGGTAAAGTCGGCACGCCCGGCGGTTTCCCGCATTCGTGGGCCGTCGCCGCCACGAAGAAAGATGACACGATCGCCTACTTCAGCAGCGTCGGCCCGGTCGTCTGGGACGGCGTGACCCTCGTGAAGCCCGACATCGCGGCCCCCGGCTACGGCGTCATCTCCTGCAACACCGGCGACGGCACCGTCTCCAACATGGGAACCTCGATGGCCTGCCCGCACGTCGCCGGCCTCGTCGCCCTCATGCTCCAGGCCAACCCGAAGCTCACCATCGAGCAGGTCCGCAGCCTGGCCGAGTCCACCGCGATCGACCTCGGCACCGCCGGCAAGGACAACAAGTTCGGCTCCGGCCGCTTCGACGCCGTCGAGTGCATCAAGAAGGTTCTCGAGACCTCCTCGATGGAAGCCGCCTTCGCCGCCTACGACCGCGCCCTCTCCGCCGAAGTCGCACTCGTCGGCGTCCAGCAGGTCTCGCCGCTTGCCGCTCCCCTCGCCCGCTCGCTCGTCCTGCGCTGCCAGGATCTCGATGACGGCGAGTTCCGCGCCCTCTCGATCGCCGTCGAAAATGGCGGCAGCCAGGCCGGCATGAAGCTCATCAAGGAAGCCGCCGCCCTTCGGCAGGCCGAAAACCTCCAGAAATAATAGTCTTCTCTATATAAAATAACCGCCGGGCAGATGCCCGGCGGTTATTTTTATATGGAGCCGGAGTCAGGCTTTCGCGAAATTGCTCATGGAAGCTTCCGCTCCCCAGACGATCTTCATGAGCGGTCGGTAGTTTTCTTCCCAGTTTTTGATGCTCAGGTCGATCAGAGCGCGGACCATGTTCGGCTCGAACTGCTCGACCGTTGTCGGAAGACAAATATCCATCACGATTTCACCGCCTTCGGTCACGAAGTATTTGAACGACTTGTAACTCGCGTTCAGCTTGTTCAGGAAATCATTCACGCCGGCCCTGTTCGCGTCGTTGATGCATTTTCCTGCAACGAGAATTCGGCAGATCACGAAGATGCTGTCGTCGATGATGACGACGATCGGGAGCCGCTGTCCTTCGATTTCCATCCCCGAGCGGAACAGGGACGTGTGCAGCTCATCTTTGAGATGCTCTTCCGCGAACACCGAGATCTTGTTTTCCTTGAGCATCGCCGAGAATTTTTCAGCCTTTGGATTCACAATCATCATCCTCCATTCAGATTAAAACGCAACATTGAGCGATATATCCCATTTCCTCGAGGAAATCGTCTCGTCACCGATCTTCTTCACGAAGGGGAAACCGAGCGTCAGGACGATCTGCGAGTCATTGGTGAACGTATGTTTGCAGCCGACACCGGAAGCATGGATCATCCGCGTCGAAAGCAGGCTTTTTCCATAGATTCTTCCCCAGTCGTAAAACGTGAACAGGTGCGTCTTTTTGGCTCCATGAACCTGGAACAGATAATCGAGTTTCACGTTCATCCCGGAATCGCCCCCGATCACGCTTTCGTTGTAGCCTCGAACGCTTGTCAGCCCTCCAAGGTAATACTGATCTGATGAAGGAAGGTAGTCGTCATTCGTTTTCTGGCAACCGAGCCTGGCGGTGATGACCTGGCCGCTCAACCCGACCTTTTGCCAAAGACCGTCGAAGACGAATTTCCTGAGATATTTGCTTTCTCCGATCCCCTGGTAGGAGCCGACGGTGATGACGGGTTTGCAGTAGAATGCTTTTTCCGCGGTGATGTCCAGAAACGTTTTTCCGATGGAATAGCGGCTTTCATCGTCATCTGTAAACGTCATGCCGAGAATCTTGTTCGTCGATTTCTGTCGATGCACGTCGAGCACCAGTTCTTCCTTGTAGCCGGCGCGGATGACAAGCGGGTGTGTCATCGTCAGACCGGTCGTTCCTGCCTTTCCCGTGATGTGAAACGCGTTCAGATCGTTGCGGCTCACGCTCAGATCGTTGATGCTCCTGTAGAAGGAAAGTTTCGTGCCATTTTTATTGACGGGCCTCGTGTAACTCAGGAATTCCGAGTTCGAGGTCTTTGATACGAGTGCCGTGACATTGAGCGAGTCTCGATTTCCAGAAACGCTGTTGTTCGAGAAACTGATCCCGGCTCTCGTTCTCCCGGTATCTGTGCTCCCGGCCGTATCTGAAAAGATGCTCCATTGGGTCTCTGGTGGCTCCACCACTGTCAGGTAATAATCCGTTGTCCCCTTATCGACCCCGGCCTGGAGCTTGACTCGCAGCTTCACGTCGTTCGTCCCATTGAACCAGAACAGGTCCTTCTCGAGCGGCTTGATGCTGAGAACTTCGTCGGTCGGAATTTTGACGCGGGAGGTGATGTATTCGTATCGTGTTGTTTCGTTTCCCTGGATGACGACCCTGCCGACCTTGCCTTCGATGAGGAGGATCCGGAGTTTTCCGTCCTTGATCTGCTGGGGCGGAAGAACCGCCAGCGCCGTTATATATCCTCTGCTACGATACCAGCCGTTGATTTTCCCTATCAGTTCGTTCAGGACGCCGATTCCGATGCTTCTGTTCAGGTATTCTGCCGAGAGGATCTTCAGGTCCTCTTGCGTCAGGAGGGAGGAGGGAGAAAACTCGATCTCCCGGAGAGCGACCGTTGCCTCAGAGGCCGTCTGGGCCTCGGGAACAGTCGGTGTTTCGAATGTCTGGGGCTTCGAGGTTTTCATCTCCGTCTGGAGATTGCGTTCGAGTTTCGCTTTTTCGAGATCGCGAAGCGTCCGGTTCAGATCGGTGCCGGCACCATAGGCAGGCTCGACCTGGGGAACCTGTTGCGCAACGGCCATGGGAGACAGGGCAATGAGTGCGGCGAGAGCGAGTAATCCGGCAGTCCTGGGTATCATTCTTCCGTTTCCGTTTCTGAAGTGTTCATCGTGGGTTCCATTCTGTTGAGTTCACCGCCTGCGACGATCCGGGAACCCTCGATGACCGTGCCCCCATTCTGAAC
>JAGOCE010000381.1 GCA_017998915.1 Candidatus Ozemibacteraceae bacterium | reverse complement strand
GCGCAGGCTGAACGCGACCCTCCTCGTCGCGGCGCTCATCACCCTGCTGCTCGCCGCGAGCGCAACCCAGGACATCGTCTCTCCCATCCGGAGCCTGATCGTCGGCATCCAGGCCGTGAGCGCGGAGGATTATTCGCACCGCGTGCCGTCGGATCGCTCCGACGAGCTCGGCGAGCTGGCCGAAGCGTTCAACAAGATGGCCCGGGGGCTCGAAGAACGAAATATATTGAGAAAAATGGTTTCGAGTTCGGCGCGGACCGCGACGACATCGGGTGACGACGAAAAAAAAGCCCGAGAAGGTTCTCGCCGGGAGTTCATCGTCTGTTTCGTATCCTTCACCGGCATCGAGACCGCCATGACCTCGATGACTCCAGAGGCGGCGCTCGAACTCCTCAACCGCCATGTCATCGTTGCCTCCCGAATTCTACACGCTGCCGGGGCCGATATCGACAAACTTCTCGGCCAGAAAATCCTCGCCGTCTTTCCTCCGGAACTCGGCGCGGTCGCCGTGAAAACCGCCCGCCGTCTCCAGGCGGCCCACCAGGAGGGCGCGCTTTCGTTCCGGCCGGCGATCGGAATGACGATCGGTTCCGTCGTCACGGGCATCCTCGGCTCCGGCGACAGGCGCGACCATACGATCATCGGCGACACGGTGAACCTCGCGGCCCGGGCAGCCGCCCTGGCCGAGCGGTTCGACCCCGTTGCCGTCGTGCTCGACGAGAATCTCCGACAACGCGTTAAAGATATCGGCACATATGAATCGCTCGGCGAAACCCATGTCAAGGGCAAAACCCGCCCCGTCCGGCTCATCCGGCTCATCGACCAGAAGCGGAAAAAGGCCTCCACCGCGTCGGGCCGGTCATGAGAAAGCGATGACAGGAGTATTGGATAAATCGCCCGCACGGAGTATAGTGGTATGAGATATATATGCCGCCAGGGGGGGCGATGAGGCAACTACCGCTGATCAGCGGCAACGCATCTCTGATAGCCGACATCGAGCGCCTGTTGCCTGAAGAGAGCAGGCGAAGTTTTCATCTCACCGTCATTCCCGATTTCCAGACGGCGCGCGAGTATCTCACCCTCGAAATGCCCGAACTGGTCCTGCTCGACTTTTCGAATCCCGATCTGAAGCCATTCGAACTGCTCCAGTTCATCATGAGCGACGCATGGCTCGCCCCCGGCGGCATCATCGCCTTCCACGACAACGACGGCGATATCCGCCGCCTCGAATCGATCCGAGAGGCGAACTTCATCGTCATCGTGCACGAGCGCAACCTCGAAGACTACCTGCCGCGCATCATGAGCATCATTACTCGCAACCGCCGGATCCTTTTCCAGCACAGCCTCGGCGGCGGCCTTCTCGCAAGCCTCTCCGGCTCATTCACCCTCGAGAATCACGTTATCGAGGCCCGCTGCTACGCGAATCTGCTGTGCAACTTCCTCTTTTCCTGCGGCCGGATCGACCTCGAAGGCAAGAACAACCTCGCGTTCTCGATCTTCGAACTGCTCATCAACGCGATTGAACATGGCAACTGCGGCATCTCTTTCGAAGAGAAAAACGCCTGGCTCGAGCAGGGCGGATCGATGATCGATCTGATCGACCGCCGCAGCAGCGAACCCGACATCCGCGAACGCCGGGTCACGTTCGAATACCAGATCTGCACCCCCGGCTCGAAGTTCACGATCATCGACGAAGGAAGCGGCTTCAACTGGAAGCAGTTTCTCGAGCGGGGTTCCGACGAGTCGCAGTTTCGGCTGCACGGCCGCGGCATCATCCTCGCCAGCCGCTTCACCCGGAACATGTCCTACAACGATACCGGCAATGCGGTCAGTTTCGAGATCAACCATGCCGCCGACTCGGTCCCGCTCCCGCCCAGCCTGTTCAGGAACCTCGAACCCATCATCGTCCGGAAAGGGGAATTCCTGTTCCGCGAGGACGATCCGAGCACCTATCTGTATTACATCGTGAAGGGACGCTTCGACGTGATGACGGACGGCGTCGTGATGACGACCCTCACGCCGGACGACATCTTCCTCGGGGAACTGGCGTTCCTGCTCGGGAAGAGCCACTCGTCGTCGGTCCGTGCGCAAACGGATGGAGCCCTCGTCCGGATCTCGAAACGCGAATTCATCGAGGCCGTCAAGCGACGCCCCCACTATGCCCTCCTCCTCTCTCGAATTCTCGCCCAGCGTCTCCAACGCATGAACGCCCGGCAACCTCCCCGGAACACATGAACAAACACACCGAGATCAACCTTTTCGACTTCCTCAACTGCCTCTCCGACGTCATGGACTGGCTGAGCCCCGCCCTCACCAGCCATCATCTCCAGGTCACGCTCCTCTCCGTCCGGATCGCCGAACATCTCGGCTGGTCGCGTGACGGGTTGAACGACCTCGTGATGGCCGGTATGCTTCACGATGTCGGCGCGCTGTCGCTCTCCCAACGAATGGAAACGCTCACGTTCGAGGACCAGACGGGCCAGCGCCATGCCGTGACCGGCGCCGCCCTGCTCAGCCAGTTCGAGCCCCTCTCTCGGGCGGCGGGGATCGTCAAATTCCATCATATCCCCTGGAACGACGGCGACGGTCTGGAACACGGCGGCGAGAAGGTTCCACTCGGGAGCCACGTTCTGCACCTCGCCGACCGCGTAAGCCTCCTCATCGACCGGAGCGGCGAGATTCTCGGCCAGACCGATTCTATACTTTGTAAAATACGAGAGCGCGTCGGCACGATGTTCCACCCGGAACTCGCCGAGATCCTGTTCAAGCTGGCCGTGAACGAGTATTTCTGGCTCGATCTCACATCACCCCTGCTCGGGAAGGTCCTCGCCCGCGCCAGCCGGCTCGGCACCATCGTCCTGAACAACGAGGAGCTGCTCTCGTTTGCAAATATATTCAGGCGTATCATCGATTTCCGCAGCCCGTTCACGGCGACGCATTCGAGCGGCGTCGCGGCGAGCGCCGAATGCCTCGGCCGGCTTACCGGCCTTTCCGCCGACGAGTGTCTGCGGATCCGCATTGCCGGATATCTGCACGATTTGGGCAAGCTCGCCATCCCGACCGAGATCATCGAAAAGAAGGGCAGCCTGACGACCGAGGAATACAATGTCATGCGCAGCCACACGTTCTGCACGTACCGCACGCTCGAACAGATCGACGGGCTGCAGGACATCAACCGCATCGGCTCGTTTCACCACGAGCGGCTCGACGGCAGCGGCTACCCCTTCCACCTCACCGCCAACGAGATCGAGACGGCCGCCCGCATCATGGCCGTCGCCGACGTCTTCACGGCCCTGACCGAGGACAGGCCGTACCGCCCTGGCATGCCGTCCGAAAAGGTCCTTGCCATCCTGCTGGATCACGCTGCGAACGACAAGCTCGACCCCAAGTTGATCGAGACCGTGCGCCAGCACTACGCCGTGATGGACACCGCCCGCGCCGAGGCCCAGTCAGCCTCGGTCCTCGAATACCGCACCTTCCTCGAAAAAGTCGGCTGATCCGCCCCGACAATGGACGCGGATGTAATATCGATATGTATATATTCATCGCGTCCAGGTCATCACCGGGCGTTCTGTTTTCATAGGGATAGATCGCTCACCTGATGAAGGGGAGAAGGCCGTAGACGGCGAGGGCGTCGGCCACGTCGGCCTCAGAGACCCACTCGTCGACGATGTGGCAGGCGTCTTCGCGGCCGGGGCCGTAGCCGAGGGTCGGGATATGCTCCTCGCCGGCGCTGAGCACGCCGTCGGTCGAGAACGGCCAGATCTTGTCGGGCGGCACGGCGCCTCGCACGCTCGCGGCGGCGGCGCCGAGCAGCTTCGTGAACCGGTGCTCGCGCGGCGTTTCCCAGGCAAGGTGGACCGACGGCCAGTCGGCGATCTTCCCGGTGTATGACGGCCCGCGATAGACGACGGGCTCGATCCCGACGTCGGGCCAGCCGGGTCGCCCCTTCAGGCGGGAGACGATCGTATCCCAGGTCTGGCCGGCCGCGAGCCTGACCGTGACGTCGGCCGCGGCGCCCTCGGGAACACTGCTGGTCGTGAACGGCTCGGTGCGGAGCGTCGTGACCACGAGCGTCGACCGTTCCAGCACCCGTTCCGGTGAGGGACCGACACGGGCGTATTCCTCGCGGTCGAG
>JAGOCE010000380.1 GCA_017998915.1 Candidatus Ozemibacteraceae bacterium | reverse complement strand
TGTCAGACGGTCCCCGCGGGTCACCCTCGAGAAGAGCTGTGAGAACGTGATGGAGAACATGGCACCCCTGCGCATCCGCCACGAACCAGTCGGGACCGACCGGGCCGAGCCTCTCGACGACAAACGCCAACATGGCGGGATTGCCGCTCTGAAATGCCTCCCAGACGATATCGCTCTTTCGGACGGAGGAAAGGCCGACCGGGCCGGGTCTGTAAGGATCCTCCTTTTTTGCCACCCGGAATGGAGGAAAGAGCTGCTCTCCCTTTTCTAGAAGGAATTCGAGCATCGGCAGGTGCCCGTTCCGAACGGCCACCTGCACCGGTGCTGGGATACGGGGATCGTGTGTGATCAGCGCATACCGACGGGCGAGCAGGATCTGCATCGCCTCGATGTTGCCGGTTCCGGCTACGGCGCATACCAACGGAGTTCCATCGGCCAGGCAGCGGTCGCGGGAAAACGAAAGTTCCTGAGCGATTGCTTGCATCGCTTTCGGCTCGCCCGCCTGAACGGCGGCCAGGAATCTTTCCGGAAGGCGCTTGGCGTTCGGATCCGTCATCGCGAAATCCAGATACCGAGGGAGTCGGTGACCTTCCCAACCTGACCAGCCTTCATGTTCCAGGTGGCCGGATGAATGAAGCCGAACCCGAATTCCTTGTCCTCATCGAGCCCCAGGGCTCCAGAAAAGAGGAGACCAAGACTCAGACCCGCAGCAGGGGAAATGGCCATGGGCAATCGGCACATCGGTTTTCCTCCGAAATCGATGGTCACATGATACTGAAGGAGGATCTGCAAGGGCAATTGAATTTAGTCAGCTATTGAATAGCAAAGAGAAACGTTCAAGGGTTCAATCACGAGGATTCACTCCTCTGCGGACCACCTCCACTGCACGAATCCTCGAACGTCTTTCGCCGACGTTCGAGGATTTTCCTTTCGTGGCCATCGTTTGCGTGGTCATTTTTCAAACACTCTTTGGTCCGAATTCGGGGATACTTACACGAGAGGTTCAGAAAAGCGGCCTGACGCCTTCCAAACCAGGTGTATGTCCCGGGCTCCGGGACGGGCCGGAACCCGGGGCCGAACCGAGCGGATTACTTCTTGTCGCCCTTCTGGTCGTTCTTTGCCAGGGTCGGGGGGTTCGACAGGAGGTCGAGCATCGCGTTCTCGTCGTCGATGATCGAGGCGGCCTTCATGATCTCGTCGAACTGTTCCCTGGACTCGATCACGACCCGCATGCAATCGTATGCACCGGGTCGCCATTCGGCGGGCAGGTCGGTCATTTCCGGCCACTTTTTGCCGCCGGTCGGTCCCACGACTTCCGACGCGCCGGCGACGCTGTGCGAGGTGCCCAGGTGACTTTTCGAGCTGCCCGACATGGTGAACATCGGGGCCTGGCTGTTTTCGACACCGACCAGGGTGGCGACGGTCCAGTCTTTGTTGCTGCTCGGGGCCTTGTCGGTGACGAACAGCAGATGACCGAACGCGCCATTCGGTACAACCGGCTTGCCGTCGGCGCCCATGCTGCCGTAGCCGCCCATCGGTATGTTCATCGCCCAGTTCTGGGTGTTCGGGACCTTGCACTTCGTCTCGGCCGGGTCACCGTTCTTGAAGTCGGTCAAGTGGGTCGAGAAGGCGCGGCCCTTGAAGCCCGAGAGTTCGGTCTTGTCCTCGGTGACCTGCTTGGTGCCGCCCTGGGCGTTGCCGGTGACGATCCAGTTGGTGACGGTATAGGGATCGAGCCTGGCGGCTTTCTTGATCGCGATCATGGTGCGGCCGCCGTGTGAGAAGACCGATGCCATCACATGCGGGAACTCCTTCCACCCGTTGGCGAGTCCGGGCACGTCGCCGTCATCGGCCGACTCGGTGTCAACAGCGGTTGTGCGCATCTTCAGCCCGCCGAATTTGACCAGGCACAGCAGGCGGCCGAGCAGGCGGCGCTGACAATCCTGGCGCCTGGCCAACGCCGTTTCCCGGGGTGGCACGGGCGGGAACAGCATCGAATGCCAGCACTTGATGTCGAACAGGAACTGTTCGGAGGTCGTGCGTGCCTTCATCCACTCGGCCTTGGTGATCTTCTCCCCCGCCGCGAACGCGGCCAGACCGATACCCGAGAACACGACCGCTGCCACCAGCACCCTGAGAAGTTTTCGTTTCACGACGGCCTCCCGATGACGCTTTTTGGTTGTTACTCCGAATGATCGCCCATGCGACGTTCGTCGATTCATCCCGAGACCGCCTGGAAAAACAGGGCTTCCAATCACTCTCTACCGTAGTAGAGGAAGTCCAGGTCGTCTTTTGAAAGCATCTTGGAGAGTTTCAGGGAGGCGACGGTTCTTCTCAGTTGCTCGACCGTGATCGGGCCTATGACCAGGAAGTTCGTTCGTTTGTGAGCCAGCGCATACGCGTTGACCATCTGATCAACCGTATATGAGGTCTTGTGCTTCTTGTTGAACTCTGCGGTGAAGCCGACAACCCTGTTGTATCGCTCTTCGTTGGCGCAGGTGAAAATGGCATGGTAGACATTCTTCCAGTACGGGTCACTCTGGGCGTATTTTCTTCTGGCCTCTTTTCTGGCGTTTTCCCAGCAAGGTTCGGGCCGGTCGAGAATGCTGACGCCGCCTAAAGGAGAATAGGGCATGATATATATTCCCTTCAGGAAGTTTTCATCCATCATCTCTTCATGGGTGACCTGCACACCGCCAGCATGAATGGCTCTTTCAGACATCTCGAAGAGAGAAAAGTACGGGCTGTTGAAAACCGGTTTTGCCAACCCGGACTGCCTCTTCGCCAACGCCAGTGATCTCGTGATCCGGTGGGGCTTCCAGTTCGACCAGCCAAGAAATGTGTATTTGTCGCGGATTTCTTTCGAGCTGAGGGCTTCCATGATCGTTTTAACGGAATTCTGACTTCTCTTTATCGGCTCGAAATTGATGAAATCTCCATCATCCCTGTGCATGAGGTAAACGGTGGGGTTCCCCCTCAGGTTTTTCACCGTGTTCCCCTGTTCTTCGCTGATCCGCTCGATTATCTCGTTTTTGCTCCCGAAAAGACGGCTGGCATAGGTTCCGTTTGGAGCATTCGGCAGAGACGTGTCCCCCTCGGCCATGATTCCCTTTGTCTTCAACATCTCCTGCAGGCAATTGGAATTGACACCTGCCGGCAATTGTTTTGACCAGTATAGATCAAACGGGAAACCGCCTTTCGAAAGAGCGTATATCTTCTTGTCCGGGTGTTTTTGCCTGTATGACTCCATCCACTTTCCAAGCTTGTTTTCGACATCACCTACGTATATCGGCGACGTATCGAAGAGATTGATGCCCAGGCGGGCAGCTTCATCGAGCACGTTGTTGATCTCCTGCTCGGAAATCCTCCTGGAGTTCGGCCCGTACCAGTCCTCCTGAGCCAAATGATCCGTGCCCATGATCAGTCTGGAAAATGCAATCCGCTCGTTCTTTTCATTGCGAACTTCGATGTATTCCATCCCTTCCCGGGACAGATCCAAGGCGAACAGAATATTCGCATGAAGGAAGTTCCCCAGAAGCAGGATGGCAATCAGCAGAAACGCCGGAATTTTTTTCATCTCAAATTCTCCCAAGACATATATCCAGCTATTCTTACAAATGATTTTATATCATATTGCATATATAAAAGATTTCTTTCACACCAGGCCGGCTCTTTTCAGTTCTTCGCGGAGAATTCCGTATTCGACTTTCGAGCGGTGGCGCAAGTCCATTGGAATGTCCGGATGGAAAATGACCTGGTCAACGGGGATCTGGTTCTTGGTCATGATCCGTCGAATTTCGGCTTCGCGTTCGGCGCAGATCTGCTTGTTCCCGATGTCGGCGAGGTCCTTCGGGGCGATCACGCAGACGGTCTTCTCGCCGAGTTTCTGGTCGGGGACGCCGAGATAGGCGGCCAGCCGGGTGTATGGCTGGCGTTTCAACACGACTTCCGCCTGCACGGGGAAGAGATAGCTTCCGGCGCGCTCGATGACGTTGTGAATGCGGCCGACGATCCAGATGTTTCCCTTCTGGTCGAGGCGTCCGAGATCGCCCGTTCTGTGCCACACGACGTCGTTGTGATCACGAATCTTCGATGTCTTGAAGGCTTCTGGGTTGTTGTAATACGCGCGGCAGACATGTTCGCCGGCGACCAGCAGTTCGCC
>JAGOCE010000379.1 GCA_017998915.1 Candidatus Ozemibacteraceae bacterium | reverse complement strand
GCGGCTTTCTGACGGCCGACGATATCGCGCTTATAGCGGATTCGGCTCGGCTGATCGCGTTCGAGCTCGGCTTGCGCTTCCTGACGGATCATATACATGGTGATATATATTTCAAGGCCGGCTACCTGGGGCACAACCTCCACCGGGCCCTCGTCCAGTTCAGGCTGTGCGAAAGCATCGAGGAGCAGATGGACGAGATCTCCGGTATCGCCCGGGGTTGCGCATGACACGGCCGTTCCGTCTCGAGCCTTTTCCGGGAAGCGTGGTCAGGCCAGGAATGTCGATTTCTGGCTCCGCATCGCGCCGGGAAGACAGCCTGACGATCCGATTCGACGTGTCGGGCGACATCGGCGATGTCGAGTTCGCCACGCCGTCGGATTCCCCGGAACGACGGAACAACCTCTGGGAAGCGACGTGCCTCGAGCTGTTCCTGTCCGCACCGGGTTCCGACTCGTATCGTGAGTTCAATCTTTCTCCGGCGCACCACTGGAACGTGTATCGGTTCGACGGGTACCGGCAAGGGATGAGGGAAGAGACGCTGATTCGGCACCTTCCGTTTTCGACGGAGCGGACCGCCGGCGGGTTCCGCCTCTCGCTCGAGGTCGGGATTTCAGCCCTGTTCCCGGGCGACGGCCCTCTCGAGGCCGGCGTCACCGCCGTCATCCGCATGCGCGACGGAACGACGACATACTGGGCCCTGGCGCACACCGGGCCCGAACCGGATTTTCACCGCCGGGACAGCTTCATTCTCCTGCTTCCCGGCCGTGAAGGCGCCTGAATCGGATCGCGTCGGCGATCCGCCCGTTCCCGACACGACCGAAACCCTCATCACGGGGCTGTCCAGTCGATCCTGACGGCTCCGCTGGCAAGCACCGGGCGACCCGGTCGAGTTCGGCACCGCTGTCTCGATGACGAATACCGTGAAGTTGTTGCGCCCCTCCGCGAGGGTGGCGGTCAGCCCATCGTGACCGTCGGTTTGCGCTTCCAGGTTTTCGGCATCTCCCGGAAACCGATCAGGCCGGATACCGGGCAGACGAAACTGCAGACCATGCAGCTCAGGCATGCGTCTTCGTCGAGCTTCGGGCGCCGCGTGGCCGAGTCCCACGACAGGGCGCTTCCCCCGGCGTCGCGGCAGACGATGTAGCACTGGCCGCAGCCGACGCATCGATCGAGATCATAGGCCGCGATTCCCTGGCGCATGACGTCGAACTCGCCTGTTTCGTGGATGTTTTGGACGGCCTTTCCGACGAGATCGGCCACGCGGCCGATACCACGCAGGGCCATGTAGTCGGACAGACCTTCGATCATATCCTCGACGATGCGGTAGCCGTAGTGGATGATCCCCGTCGTCACCTGGACGGTTGAGGCGCCGGCCAGCAAGTATTCCAGGGCATCCACCCAGGTTTCGATACCGCCCATTCCCGAGAGAGGCAGGGCCAGGTCGGGATTTTTGGCCATCTGGGCGATGAATTTCAGGCCGACCGGCTTGACAGCGGGGCCGGAATACCCGCTCATGGCGCCTTTTCCGAACACGTTCGGCCGGGGGACGCAGTCATCGAGACCGATTTCGGAAATGCCAGCCACGGTATTGATGGCGGAAATGGCGTCCGCGCCTCCCCGTTTGGCGGCCATGGCCGGCTCGTTCATGTCGGCGATATTGGGAGTCATCTTGGCGACCAGCGGCAGCCTGGTGACGTTCCGGACGGTCTCCGTGAACTTCTGCACCAGGTCGAACGCCTGGCCTACCTTCGCCCCCGACCCCTCGACCGTCATGTGCGGACAGCTGAAATTGAGCTCGAGCAGGTCGGCCCCCGCATCGGTGGAGGCTTTCGCGAGATCGGCCCACTCCTGGTTCGAAAAGCCCATGATGCTGGCCATCACAATGTTTTTCGGATAACGCTTCTTGAGCCAGGCTATGTCACGCAGGTTGGGCGCGAGACCGCGGTCGGTGGTCTGCTCGACGTTCTGAAGGCCGACCAGCCGCTTTTCGCCGTAATGATACCCGTGCATGCGCGGGGAGGGATGGTAAATGGGAATGCGGTCGGTGACGAGCGTCTTGTAAGCCACGCCGCCCCATCCCGCCTCGAAGGCGCGGCCGACCATCTCGGCACTGTTCGAGACCGGAGATGACGAGAGCATGAAGGGGTTCGGGAACCGGACCCCGCAGAAATCCACGGAAAGATCGATATTCTTGTTCGGCATCACTTGCCTCCTGCGTTCAGCGCCTGGCTGTCCAGGTATGCCTCGATGGCTCGGGCGGCTTTTTTGCCGTCGGCGACCGCCTCAACGACGGTTGCCGGGCCGCGAACGATGTCTCCGCCTGCGAACACGCCTTTCAGGGATGTCAGGCAGGTCTCGGCGTCGGCCGCGACAAGACCATTTCCGGTCACACGGGCGTTCGGATACCAGCCGGGCGATTCCGACGGAGGCCGGTTCCCTATCGCTTCGACAACCGCCTGCACCCGAAGGACCCATTCGGACCCGGGAATCTCGACCGGACTGCGTCGGCCGGACGCATCGGGATTTCCCAACTGCGTGCGCATCAGCCGCACCCCCTCGAGCCGGTTTTGGCCGTCGGCCACATACCCGACGGGCTGGTTCAGCAGAAGAAAATGGATTCCCTCCTCAAGTGCCTCGTGCCGCTCATCGAGTTCCGCGGGCATCTCATCGAAGGACCGGCGATACACCAGGTAGACGTCGGAAGCCCCGAGCGCGCGCGCGACCCGTGCGCAGTCGACCGCCACCGATCCGCCGCCGATGACTGCCACGGCGCGGTCCCGGCATCGGGCGGCCTGTTCGCCGCCGTCCCCCTTCCGGAACTCCTCGAGGAACCGGATGGATGGGAAAACCCCGTCGCACGCCCCGCCGTCGCAGGACAGCCTCGCCGACTCCCAGAGGCCGATCCCGATAAATACCGCCTGGAACCGCTCTCCGAGCAGCGCCTCGATGTCGCCCCGCCCGCGCAGGGACTCCGAGCACCGGAACTCGACGCCGAGGTCCCGGAGATCGTCGAGTTCGCGGTCGAGAAAGTCGCCATCGAAACGGAAGGAGGGAACGCCGTATCGCAGAACGCCGCCCGGCTCCTTCCGTTCCTCGAACACGGTGACGCCGAATCCGCACTTCGCCAGTTCGGCCGCGCAACTGAGCCCCGACGGGCCCGCGCCGACAACCGCCACGCGCTCCGCGCGGCCCGCCGGCTTCATATATCTGTTATTATTATACGGTTTGAAACCGATCTCTCTTGCGTGCTCGACGAGGAACCGCTGGATCTTCCCGATGCTGATCGGACGGTCGATGCCGCAGACACTGCACGCTTTCTCGCACAGGCGGGAGGTCGGGCAGAGCACGCCGCAGGCCCCACCCAGGATATTGTTTTCCTTGATGGTGCGGATCGCCCCGGTCACGTTCCGCAGGCGCAGCTTGCGAATGAAGGCGCCCGGGTCGGTTGCCGCCGGACAGCCTTGCGAACAGGGCGGCTCATGGCAGAGCAGGCAGCGGCCCGCCTCCGCAACGGCCTGGTCGAGGGTAAAACCTTTTTTCATGCGGAACGATTCTGTTCGGACAGTCACGTTGGTCATCCTCTCTCTTTCTCGGCTTTCGAAGTGTTCGGACAAGTCGAAACATCCATGCATCCAGCCATCGGCAGAAACGCCGTCGTTCTCTGCCACATTCCTCTCTCGTGCGTTCTGCAATGCAGCATACTTCGGCGCCGGTGGGATTGGCAAGTTCGCGCCCACGCGAACGAACCGGTCCGGGCGCATGTGCATGATTTATTTTCATGGATGCGATACAATCATGTCGATTTTCATCACGCCCAGCTTCGGCTGACATGGCTATCATTTCATCGAGATGACAGGAGCGAACACGACCATGCCTCTGTTCAACCTTCCTTCGCAATGCGCCCGGCCGGCGAACGAACCCGGCTTCTCCTATGCCCCCGGCACCGATGCGCGGCGGGCTCTCAAGGCGGAGCTCGAAAAGCAGTCGCAGAATCCCATCGAGATCCCCCTCCTGATCGGCGGCAAGGAAATCCGCACGGGAAAGCTCGTCGAGATCCGGGCTCCCCACCGGCACGACCTCGTGCTCGCGCGGTATCACCAGGCCGGCCCCGAAGAGGTGAAACTCGCCATCAAGGCGGCGCTCGACGCGGCGGCCGGCTGGGC
>JAGOCE010000378.1 GCA_017998915.1 Candidatus Ozemibacteraceae bacterium | reverse complement strand
GATTCGACACGGCAAACAAATCCTGCCGACGGACGACATCCCGGCATCATAAGCCGCCCCACCCGTAACATCGGAGACGGGCAGGATTGCCCTTTACCGCTGCCTTCCTCTCCCTTGAGAGACGGTGGTTGGAAAATGGGGACAGTCCCCTTTTCCCCGTCATTTCACTCCAATCCAGAAACTCCTGGCCCGAAGGCGTTCGAGACTCCCGTCGTCGAAAAAACGGAAGTCCCCGGCGAGGATCACGGCATCGGCCCGGACTCGGTCGACCAGTTCGTCGATTTACCGCGAGCCTTCCGTGTATGTCGCTGATCAGCAGGAATCTCATGCGGCTATTCCGCCGATTCCGGCAGTTCGAGCAGGAACCGCCACGCAGGGACTATTTCGATGGTCCCGCCGCCGGCTTCGATCCGCTCGTCTTCGTTCCGGGTCACTATGATTCCGGTTTTCAGGTCCAGTTCGGCCATCGCCTCACTCAAGGCCGCAGTCTCCCGTTTCCGCGTCTGCGGCTCCGCCAGGGACTCGCACACCTGGACCAGCATCCGCGACCGGCCCCGCGTCGGGACGATGAAATCGACCTCCCGGCCGGTCTTGGTCTTGTAATAGTAGATCTCCGGGTGAAGTCGTCGGAGGGCCGTGAATACGAGGTTCTCAAGGAGATGGCCGGAGTTGACCAGAATTCCGGACGACACAGATGTGACCAGAGCGTGATCGACGCAGTAGACCTTTTTAGGATTGGTGTTGCTGCGCGCGAGAGACGGGTCGAAGATGCGCACGGTGAACAGGAAATAAGCGTCCTCGAACCATTCCAGGTAATCCGATACCGCGGACTTCGGAGCCTTGTGCCCCAGGGATTTGAGATAGCCCGTGAGACGGTTCACGGAGTAAAGCGAGGCCGTGTTGTCCACCAGCCAGTGCGCCAGATCGGTCACCGCCTTCGGGTGTGAAACGTCGTGGCGCTCGACCAAATCCCGAAACAGGATGGTGTGAAAGTATTCCTGGTGGGTTTTGATCCGCAGGTTTCGGCCAAGACCGGCGACCTCGGGGAAGCCGCCGGTCTCCCAGTATTCCTCGAAGGACTTCTGAACGAGGAGCCGCTTCTTCGTCGACAGCGCGCCCGCAATCTCGATTTCCTTGTAGTCCAGGAACTCCCTGAACGAGAATGGAAACATCTCCCATGAGAGAGCCCGCCCGCGCATTTGCGTGGCGATCTCCTTCGACAGCATCCTGGCCGACGAACCGGTCAGGTACACCTCGCATTTTTCCGTGCGCATCATGCGGTCGACGAAGGGTTCCCAACCGGGGGCGGCCTGAATCTCGTCGAAAAAGCAGTAGACCGTCTCGGTGTTTTTTTTCTCCGGGTATATGGAGTAATAGGCCTCGGCGATCAGGCCGAGATTGTCCTGCCGCAGGTTGTGGAGCCGGTCGTCGAAAAAGTTCAGGTACAGAATGTTCTGCCGTGGTACCCCGCCGTCCAACAGCCTCTGGATAACCTGGAACATGTAAGTCGACTTGCCGCTCCGCCGCACGCCGATACAAACGGCTGCCTTGCCGTGTACCGTCTCGATACGCAAACGCCGGGGCACCCCGGTCTCCAGCCGGGTTTCCTGGAAATCTAGGACGATGGATTTGATCGTCTCTATCATAGGGCCGCTCCTGGTCATGGTTCTTTCCGGTTAAAGCATATACCGGCAATAAATATAGCCGGTTTAGCTCATAAGTGTCAAGGGATATTTCCGGATGCGGTCCAAACTTGCCCAGCGCGATCACCCGCCCACCGACGTTCCTTCCCCGCCTCCGGTAGATAACCCCCAGGGGCGGGCTATCCACGCCACATGCGTTGGAAAATGGGGACAGTCCCCTTTTTTTCTTCCGTTGTTCTTTCTTGCCCGGTCACAGACAGTGCCAGGGAAGTGCTGTCACTTTTTCGTGGATCTGCAGAGGCCGCGCGCAGCGGCAGACGATATAGCCCCGTTCGGCTCGCCCGCGGTGCTCCTCGAGAAATGTCAGCAGATGCCGGGCGTCTTGCAAGTCGGGATGTGTGGTCCATTTTACTTCTATCGGTGTCAATTCCTTTTGTCTCTCGACAATGAAATCCACTTCAGCTCCGTGACGCGTCCGAAAATAGAAGAGTTGTCCGCCGCCGAGATACTGGAGCCGTTTCCATAGCTCGATGCCCACCCATTGCTCGAACAGAGGCCCCGGGTTTGCCTTCGCCAGCTCCCGGGAAGGCATCAGGCCGGCTGCGGCGTGGCGCACGCCCAGGTCGAAGAAGAAAAACTTGGGCGTTGAGAGCAGATTTTTGCGCGAACTTCGCAAGAAAGCAGGAATACGGAATCCGATGAACATGTCCTCGAGAAGCTGGTAGTAGGATTTGATCGTCGGCTGGGAAACTCCCGCTTCCGGAGCGATATTTGCGAAATTGAGAATCCCGCCGGATTCCATGGCCGCAAGCTGAAGAAAGCGCACAAAGGCCCCCCAGTCTTTAACCAGCGCTTCGCGCCTGATTTCCTCCTCGAGATAGATCACCGAGTAGGCCTTCAATAACTCCCCCCGGTCTGTCTCCGCGCTGGTCACAATCCCAGGAAGAGCGCCATAGGAAAGCCTCTCCTCCAGATCCCAGACGGGAAAGATCTGCCTCGATTGATCATGTTTCGGCCAGGACATCGGCAGCGGTGAGAGGGCGTGCGAAATCCCCGGCAACGGGGCCGGTTGCTCCGGCAGGGTCAGGGGGAAGAGCCGATGCATGAAGCTGCGGCCCGGAAGCATATTGGCGCCCGTGCGGCGAAGCCGGCGCGCGGAACTGCCGCACAGCACGAAACGCCAACGGGCTTTGTCGCCGTCATAAAGATGTTGTACGGCATCGAAAATAGCGGGAACAGCCTGAGCCTCATCGACGAAGACGTATTGATCTTTCTGCTCCGCCGGCAGGGCGAGGCACATCTCGGCAAATTCGGCCGGACGAGCCAAAAGCCGAGACCGATCCGCCGGATTGGACAGGTCGATTCGAAGGGTGTCCGGCGGTAGCAGGCTGTTCAACAGCGTCGATTTTCCGGTCTGCCGTGCCCCGAACATCAAGTGCACGTAGGGACGCTTCAGCTTTTCTGCCAGAGATTCGGCAACCCATCGATTAAAAATTTGCCTGGACGCCATAGATCAATGATAAATATCGCTTTCTTTTTGTACGGCATATATAAAACAAAGGTTCGTTAATTGTCAAGGGCAGGATTGGGGAGGCTCCCTCCTAATGAACAACTTTGAGGGTCATTGCGAGCGAAGCGAAGCAATCTCAATCATTTCAGTGGATTGCCGCGTCGGGCTCACGCCCTCCTCGCAATGACGGATAGGCTCTGTTTATTCCATCGATAACCCCGTTCCCAACCGGGGTCCGTGGCTCACACGCGCCTCGAAGGATCGGGAGCGAAAAAGGGGACTGCCCCCTTTTTCGCTCTGCAGGAAAGAATCGAACTGCTTCAGGACATACAGGCTTCGATCATTCAGGTGGAAGGCGGGCAAGGAGTCGAGCCTGGCGACGCCAAGGCGTCCGTGTTGAAACGGATCGGAAAACGAGAATAATCTGGTCTCCTTACCGATTGACCAGGGCTCCCGGTTCGGCCGTCAGATCGAGGGAGCCGTCCAGCAGCTGCACGGACACCTCGTCGCCGGGCCGGACGGCCGTGAGGTCCTCGGGCAGCACAACGAGGCCGTTGGCGAGCACCATGGATTTCAGGATCCCCGAGCCCTGCTCGCCCGTGAGAGCGGCGACGTATTTCCCGCCGCGCCACTCGACGCGGGCCCGCAGGAAATACTTCAGCCCCGCATTTTTCTCATAGCCGTCGGCCATTTCGGCCCGCACGGCCCTCCGGAAAAGATTCTTGTACCCCCTCATCTTGAGGATCGCGGGGCGGATGAACTGCTCGAAGGAGACCATGGTCGAAACGGGGTTTCCCGGCAGGCCGTAAAGGGGCTTGCCCTCCAGCAGGCCGAAGGCCAGCGGACGGCCCGGCCGCATGGCCACCCGCCAGAACTGGATGCGGCTGCCGATCTCGGCCATGATGTCCTTCACCAGATCGTAGTCCCCCACGGAGACCCCGCCGGAGGAGATGACGATGTCGGCCCTGGCGGCCGCCTTGAACTTCGCAAGAAGGTCCTCGCGGTTGTCG
>JAGOCE010000377.1 GCA_017998915.1 Candidatus Ozemibacteraceae bacterium | reverse complement strand
CGAAGAATGGGGGCTCGGTTCCGCCGTGAACGATCTTCGGCAGGACAGCCGGATCGTGTTTCGGGACATCACCTTCGACCTGAACAGCGCCACGATCAAGCCGGACTCGTATCCGACGCTCCAGCGCCTGCTGTTTCTCATCCAGTCGAGCGCCGAGTCGAGATTTCTCATCGAAGGGCACACGGACAGCACCGGCGATGACGCGACGAACCAGCAGCTTTCCGTGGACCGTGCCGAAGCGGTAAAATCATGGCTGGTCAACAACGGAATCGCCGGCGAACGGCTCGAAACTGTCGGTTTCGGGGAATCGAAGCCGGCTGCATCGAACGATTCGGAAGAGGGCCGCCTTCAGAACAGGCGCGTCGAGGTTGTCAGAAAGTGACGGAATGATTCGGAGACAGGGGTTTTCGTTCGTGGAAGTACTGGTTGCAATACTGGTGCTTTCCTGTTTCCTTCTTCCCCTGACGCGCCATATCACGCATGTCCGGCGGCTCTCTCTCGGAGCCCGCGACTCGGTCATGGCCAACACGCTTCTGGCCTCGTGCCTCGCAGACTTCCGGTCCGTTCCGTTCGAAGACCTTGGGAATCCCGACAGCGCGACGTACACCCGCATTCTCGACCGGTATCGGGGCGTTCAGATCGTCGGCCAGTTCATCTGTGAAATCAATATCGACATTCACCCCGGCTCGGATCACCGCATCAAGGTCATCGCCCTCGATACGACGTTCCGCATGCCGGGCATCCAAATTGCCCAGCGAGCACTCGAGTTGAAAGGATTCATGGTTGCCCCCCCGCAATAGCAGACTCAAACAAGGGCACGTGGTGCCCCTGCCCGGCCGTTCGCGCAAAGCCGGCTGGACGATCACCGAAGCTTTTTTCGTCGCCCTCATCGTAGCGCTCGTTCTAACGGTGTTCATCCGGTTCATGTTCTCGGTACGTCGTCAGCACGATCTCCAGACCTCCGGATTCGCCGGTCAGACCTCGTTCATCCACCTCTGCGACGACATCCACCGCGATCTTGCCGGCAGCCAGGATCACACGGCCGCGCGCGCCCCGAACGGGCGGTACACCCTCATCATTGCCCGCAAGGACGGAGAGATCACCTACGATTTCTCGCCCGAACAGCGAACCGTCACCCGTAGCCGCCCGAACGGCAGCCGGACCTACCATTTCAGCGGTGACCGGCGCGAAGCCGTCGAGATGCGGCTTGCCACTGACACGCTTGGGAAAACGCCATATCTTTCGCTGTCCATCGATATCGACTCGAAGCCCCCGCTGCATCTCGAGCGGCGATTCGACGCGAAAAAGGCCGCTCAGGACGGAAAATTCTTTCCCGCCACTGAAATTCCTTGATTCTCCAGCCCGATCCATTGACACCCCCCCTCTAAATTTGTACAATCAGCGTGTATTCGTATCTTTGGCAGCTTGTTCACGCACGATCCCATAAGGAGCACAAGAGTATGAAGAATCGATCGATGCGCCGCCTGATTCCAGCGTTTCTGCTGGTATTTCTGCTGGCCGCGGCAGCCTTTGCAGCAGGCGAATCCACCGTACGGGTCACATTCCTCGATGTCGGCCAGGGTGACGCCATCCTTGTCAGAACGGCTGAAAAAACCATTCTGATCGACGCAGGTGACGATAAGGCCGACGCGGCGAACGCCTCCATCATTCCCTATTTCAAAAAAGAAGGCATCAAGAAGATCGATGTCGCGGTCATTTCCCACCCCCACCGCGATCATTTTGGCGGCTTTCTTCAGCTGATCCAGTCCGTTCCGATCGGCGAGTTCGTGTATTCGTCAGACTCGATGGGTGGCGGCGACCCCGAGGAAAGCAGCACCGATGCGCAGTTATATATGAAACTCCACGATGCCATCGTAGACAAAGGCATTCCCTATAACAAGGCGAAGATGGGCGACAAGCTCGACTGGGGTTCGGACATCAAGGTCGACGTCCTCCACGCCGCGGATAAATCAGCTCTCAAGCGCGGATTCGAACCTCCCGAGGTGACTGCGATCGATCGCGCGGGTTCCGACACCGTGAAAGTCTCGGCCAACGAAGAATCGCTGATCATCAAACTGACGGCCGGCAAGATCAGCTATCTTTTCACCGGCGACGCCGAGCGCGCCGCCGAAGCGACCGCGATCAACGTGTTCCGCGACAAGCTCCAGTGCACGGTCCTCAAATCCGGACATCACGGCAGCAAGACCTCGTCCGGCAACCCGCTGATGGACCTGGCCCGCCCCGAATACGGCGTTATCTCCGTTGCAGCAAAGAACTCGTTCGGCCACCCGAACAAAGAAACCCTCGAAAAATACGCATTCTACAAGATGAAGGTGTTCCGCACCGACCAGGACGGTCACGTCGACAGCTGGACCGACGGCAAGGCCATCCATTTCAGCAGCAATCAGAGCCCTCTCGAGTTCACGAAGAAACCCGAGATCGTGTCGCTCACCCCGACCTCGGCAACGCTCCAGTGGGTGACGAACAAGCCTTCCGACACCCGCATCTACTACGGAATCGCCGATCTCGGTCAGTCGAAACTGATCGCCAATACCGCCACGATCCATACCGTGACGCTGACGGGTCTCCAACCCGGCTCGGTCTATTCCTTCAGGGCCACCTCGATGGACGCCCGCATCCCCGACCAGTATGTGACGTTCGACGGTTCGATCACCACCCCGGCGGGCGACGGCGTTCCCCTGCCTCAGATCGACGCCTTCACGATCAACGCAAAGCAGGTCTACGTCAGAAAGCCTTTCAAGACCCGGGTCAGGATCATCAACCCGAGCGCCGCCGATACACGGAACCTGAAAGTGATCCTGTATCACACGGCCATGTCGCCCGATAACATCCTCGGCCAGACTGCCATCAGCCGTCTCAAGGCGACCGGCACCTCCTCGATCGAGTTTCCCGTCGAGATATCCTGGCTCGGCCAGGTCGAGCTTCTCGTCGTGCTGATGAAGGGCAAAACCATCATCGACACCGAATCGTTCACCATCGACGTTCAGCCGAAGATCGTCTACGTCGACTGCTCGCACGGCAATATCGAGTATTATACCGGCAAGTTCGGCGGCATGAAAATGGACCTTTTCAACAGCCTCGGATTCCAGATGAGAAGCGTCTCAAAAGGCATCACCTACGAGCAGCTGAAAGACGCCTTCGTTTTCATCTTCCCAGAGCCCTCGAAGCCCGTGAGTGCCGACGAACTGGCGGCCCTCAAGGAGTTTGTCGCGAAGGGCGGCTCGATCATGCTGTATTCCCGTTCAGACTACGGTAACCGCAGCGTGCCCGAGGCGCATAACGGCATTCTCGAGGCCATCGGCAGTTCGATCCGGTTCAATGATGACCAGTTCTGCGACCCGACCAACAATATCGGCGCCCCGTGGCGCGCCTGGATCCAGACGTATCCGTCCCCCATCATCAACGGCGTATCCAACATTCTCGTCAGGAACTGCTGTTCGCTGATCGCGAAGGGCAACAAGGGCCTCGAGGCGACCAAGAACATCTCCCTGCTCGCGACCGGCGACGATGACTCATACAACCAGAACGCGGACAATCTCGATGACGGCTACATCTACGCGTCCCACACCCCGAAGTTGCCTGTTCCGATCGCCGCCTGCGAAGACCTCGGCACCGGCCGCGTGGCCTGTTTCGGCGAAGTGATGTACGACGATAGCATGTATCAGCCGAACGCCCAGATTCACACCCCGCAGTTCAACCGGTGCGTCGTCCAGTGGCTCGAAGCGTCGCGTGAAAAGTCCCTCAGAGATCTCGTGCGCTTCGTCGAGGAGATTGCGGCCGACCAGGATGCGGAAACCCGCGCCATCCGTTACGAAGCTCTCCGCGACCGGGTGACTGAAACCGTCCGCACCCACCTCGAGAACGGTGATGCATCCGTCGTGCGGGACGCCTTCACCGGATTCGGTGGCAAGGCCGTGAGCGATCTTCGCGATACGGTGCGCGGTCAGCTCGAGTTCCGCGTTCTCCACGGCGAGACCTCTCTGAACCGTGACTCCCTGACGTCCTTCTGAGATTCACCAGCATCTCCAAACAGGTCGTATCTCCGTCATAAACTCGTCCCCGTTCGTGCTGAACCTGTCGAGGCACGATTGCTCTCCCCCATCGACAAACTCAGGACAAGCGGACGGGCAGACTCAGTATTCGT
>JAGOCE010000033.1 GCA_017998915.1 Candidatus Ozemibacteraceae bacterium | reverse complement strand
CGCATAATACGACCTATACAATGATTGTCGCGAGCGCGACGAGCCTCGACGGATATCAGTTCGACACGCCGCAAAGCCTCACGTTCACCGCCGACGGCCAGGGTCCGCAACTGTCGCAGGTGACGTTCGACGGTGTAGCGAACGCTCAGGAGTTCAACGTCGTGTTCGACGAGGTCGTGAACGCGACCGCCGCAATCATCTTGTCGAACTACACGCTCACGGCTTCGGGCGCAACAATCGATCTCGATCCGAGCCGGATCTTCGTGCGGGCCGACAACCGGTCGGTGCGCCTGAAAGCCCTCTCGACCGCGCATATCAAGGAAGGAATTCTGTATTCGCTGACAGCCCGGAACATCAGCGACACGATCGGCAACGTCGTCACGACCCAGTCCGTCGAGTTCGAGGGCCGAGACGTGACACCACCGGCGATCCGCGACAACATCTTCGTCTTCAGCAACCCGGCGAACCCGCTCGACATCACGATCGTGGTGCAGAGCAACGAGACGCTGTCGGAAGCGCCGACGGCGGCGGTCAGCCAGGACGGCGGCACGGCCCAGACGATCAAGCTCCAGGGCAGCAGCAGCAATCCGAAGCTGTATATGGGCGGTGTCCACCTCGCCAAAGCCGGCACGGCTTCGATCAAGGTCACGGCAACCGACATGTCCGGCAACAAGGCGGTCGAGACCGTCAGTTTCGCCACCGCTTACGTCAACGCCAACGTTCTCGCCTCGGTCAGCACACCGGACAAGGCGTTCACCGCCGAGTTCGCGCCGGGCAGTTTGAAGGCGGACAGCATCGTCGCCGTCATCCCGACGCCGCTCTCGAAGCAGGCCGCGACGTCTTCGGTCCGCGGAGGCATCCGGCCGTCATTCCTGGCGGGCATGCCGGCGGCCGACAAGCAGACGGTCAGGTTCGCGACGGTCGGCGGGGAGGCTTCCGAAGAGTTGAGCCCGGTGCAGGTCGGCTACACGGTGACGATCCCGGCCGGTCTGCTGGCCGGCTCCTTCAAGGTCTCGATGGCCCTGCCCGGCGGTGTCCTGCCGGCCGGCTCTGGCCTGTATAAAGCCTCCGACGACGGGAAGTGGGCGGCGGTCGCGGCGGTCGTGAAAAACGGGCGCATCGACGCTTCCGTTTCCAGCGCCGGCACCTTCGCCCTGCTGCGCGACACGATGGCCCCGCGCGCGAGCATGCTGACGAAGATCGAGCAGGGAACGGCGCTCCGCAGCGAACGGCCGACGTTCGAATGGAGCATCGTCGAGGAAGGCTCGGGTATCACCGACACCGGTGTGAAGGTCTTCATCGATGAGATCGAAACATCCGGCCGGACCACCCTGGATGCCGGGAAGGCCTCGTTCACCCCGCTCGACCGGCTGATGGACGGCGATCACACGATCGTGCTGAAGGCGAAGGATCTCGCCGGCAACGAGCGCGCGCTGCCCGCCATCCGGTTCCAGGTCCAGCCGGCGCTGCAGGTCTTCGAGATCGTCCAGTATCCGAACCCGGCCCGAAGCCGCGCCACGCTGCGTGTTGCCACGAACCGCAACGACATCGATACGGACGACCTGGAAGTGTCCATCTACGATATCTCGGGCGACCGCGTCGCGGGCGAGGGAGAACTGAGCGTCGTGAAGCGCTTCGACGGCACCCGCCGGGTCCTCGATATGGCCTGGGACCTGCGGAACCGCGACGGGCGGAATGTCGGCAACGGCGTCTATATCGCCAAGATCAAGCTTCGCGATCCTGACACGGGGAAAACCACCAAGGTCACCCACAAGATCGCGGTGTTGAGGTAGAACGGAGAACCGCCATGAACAGAAAATTCCTGGTTCTGATGATCATCGGCAGTATCATTTTCGTCGCCAGCGGCTGCGGCGGAGGCGGTGGAGGAAGCGGTCGCTACACTCTTCCCGGCGAGATTCCGACACCGGGAACAGGCGGCGGTGGCGGCGACGGAGGCGGAACGACGGAAACCGATCCCGACTCGATGATCGCCTCGGCATGGGAAGACTATAAGTATGGTGCGTACAGCAGCGCCATCGGCAAGTTCAACCAGGTGCTTTCCCTGACCGGCGTCACGGAGAGCCAGAAGGCGGAATCGTATAACGGCCTCGGCTGGTCACTGACGAAGTCGTCGGGCGTCAGTTCGGCCATCTCGGCGTTCACCCAGGGTGCCTCGCTGAGCAACGAAGCCAAGATCGGCCTCGCCGCGTCGCTCATCCAGCGCGGGGAAGCCAACAGCCTTCCGAACGCAATCCAGGCGATCCGCGACGCGGGCATCGTGAGCACCAGCTCGAAATTCACGCCCCGGGTCGACCACCCGATCGGGATCAGCAATGCCGAGGTTCACGCCATGCTCGCGTTCTGCTACTTCTGGACCGGCGACAAAACGAGCGCGGCTTCGCACCTGACCCAGGCCCACCAGGAAGACCCGGCTTCGGGCAGTCCGACCGACCAGATTTATCAGACGCTCGTACGTCTCGGGGTGTATGCAACTGATTGATATACAACACCCATTACAGAACTACGCCCCGGCGATGCCGGGGCGTTTTTCATCGTGGGTGGTGCAGGTGCGGGTTTGAAACCTGCCCCGACGAGAGCATGAGACGATTTTGCCGGAACATGACCGGGAAAAATTGAAAATATTTTCGAAAAAGCATTCGGGAAACTGCGGTTTTGGCCGAAAGGGGTTGATGAGCAGTCTCATCGTTTGCCAAGGGGGAATCATATGAGTATGATCCGCAAACTTCTCCTCCTCACGGCGCTGGCCGCAGCAACAACCGCGCCGGCGTTTGCTGATTCGGCCGGCCGGGCCGGAGCGTTCCTCAAGATGGGCGTCGGCGCCCGTGCGCTCGGCATGGGCAGCGCCTTCACGGCGATCGCCGACGACTCGACGGCGGCGTTCTGGAATCCCGCCGGCCTCGCGACACTCGAGAAGTCCGAGGCATCCTTCATGCATGCCACCCTGACGCTCGACCGCACGTACAACTTCCTCAACTACGCCCATGTCATGAAGGACAAGGATGGGAAGAAGAAATACACGGTCGCCCTGTCGCACATCCGCTTCGGCATCGACGGCATTCCCGAAACGCGCCTGGCCCTCGACGGCAGCGGGAACCCCGACACGACCGGCACGGGTGTCTACGTCCCGGGCAACCCGGTGTATATCTATAGCTATTTCGATGACACCGAGTCGGCGACGTTCGGCACCTACGCCCGCAAGCTTTCAGACAAGCTGTACGGCGGCGTGAATCTGAAGCGTCTGAATCAGGACCTGTTCACCAACTCGGCGGACAGCTGGGGGATCGATCTCGGCTTCCTGTATAAAGCCTCCGAAAAGGGTACCGTCGGTCTATCGATTCGCGACATCGGCGAGAGCCTGAAGTGGGACACCGACAGTGGTCATTCCGACACCGTTCCGATCACCACCACGATCGGCGGTGCCTATAAAACCTCCGACCGCATGACGGTCGCCGTCGACCTGAACAAGGTCGAGGATCTCGACGCGAAGTTCCGGGCCGGCACCGAATACTGGCTGAATGACAACGCCGCCGTCCGCATGGGCTCCCAGGCCGGAGACCTGACGCTGGGCGCCAGCTTCAAGCTGGACACGTGGCGGTTCGACTACTCGTATGTCGACGAGACGCTCGGCGAGGCCCATCGGATGTCTGCCTCGAAACAGTTCTGAGTTTGGGATCGGGTTCAAACGTATTTTCAGGGACGATCGGGATCATTCCCGGTCGTCCTTGGTTTATTTTTGTGGAACGATCTCGTGCTGGTGCGCCTCAGGGCGAGTTTGAAACCCACCCCAACATCATCTCTCGGTATCAAACTTCCCACTTCACGCTTCAAACTTCTTCAACGTTGCAACTTGTTGCAACTTCGATGAAAATGCTGTAAGGTGGTCACGCTCGGAGTTGAGCATCCTGGGAGGAAACGTATGGAACTGAAAATCGACTTAAAGCCCAAGGCTGACGGCGTCATGCTTATCGTGCTGCGCGGCGAGATCGGAACCGAAACGGTCAACGATTTCAAGGACAAGATCGACCAGATCGTTGCTGAAGGCCAATCCAAGCTGATCATGGATTTCCAGGAAGTGAACTACCTGAACAGTATGGGGCTCGGCGTTGTAGCGGCAACCCTGAAGAAGGTCAAGAAGTCCAAGGGCGACCTCAAGCTGATCCGTCTCTCCCCGGCGGTCCAGGAGCTCTTCGAACTGACGCGGCTCACGAAGGTCTTCGAGATTTTCGAAACCGAGGAAGAAGCGGTAAAGAGCTTCTCATAAGCGTTCACCGGCCCCGGCACCCGCCGGGGCCTTCGTGTCAATGGATATCACCCCCCGCTCACGATTATTCGGGCTTCTCGGAGATCCGGTCGGTCATTCCCTCAGCCCGACCCTCTGGAATGCCGCCTTCGAGGCATCTGGAATCGATGCCGTGTATCTCGCCTTCACCGTTGCCGCTGACCGGCTCGAGTCGGCCGTGCACGGTCTCAGGGACATCGGCGCCGGCGGCCTGAACGTCACGAGGCCCCACAAGGAGGCTGCCTTCCGTCTCTGTACAAGCCATCATGGCGCGGCGGCCGCGATCGGAGCAGTGAACACGCTCTGGTTTCCCGGCAAGGACGAAATCGTGGGGGCCAACACGGATGCAGATTCCTTTTACGACCTGCTTCGAAACGAGCTTCCGGCGTTCGAACGCGCTCTTCTTCTCGGGGCCGGCGGGGCTGCCAGGGCTGTTCTCTGGGCCTTTTGCCAAAGAGAGATTCCCGTGGTATATTGGGCCAACCGGACCCGATCACGCCTGAAAACGTGTTTCCCGACCGGGACAACCGACGTGGTCCCCACGTCCTGGGAGGAAAGATCCCTATCGGATGCCGTTCATCGTGCCGATATTATTGTGAATGCCACCCCTCTCGGTTGGCATCATGATGACCACCTTGATGTCCTGAACGAAATCGACGGAGCCAGAACCGTGTACATCGACCTGAATTACGAGCCCTCCTCCCGCCTGCAGAGAGCTGCGCGGGATGCCGGGGCCCACGTCATCGACGGTTCCGAGTTGCTGATTCGTCAGGGTGCGGCGGCATACACGCTCGTCACGGGGCAGCCGGCCCCCGAGGCTGTCATGCGGCGCGCCGTCATGAACCTCATCCGCGGATAGGAAGGAACTGCAGGAATGACTGACATCCAGCATGCGGCGAAGAAGATGCGCCTGGGCGATGCGCTCATCTCCGAAGGCCTCATCAATGAAGAACAGCTGCAACAGGCTCTCGCGCTCCAGAAAAAGAGCGGCAAGCGTCTGGGCGCCGTGCTGGTCGAAATGCATCTCGTCACCGAGCATGACATCGTCCAGATCCTTTCCAAGCAGCTCAAGATTCCGTATATCGACCTTTCGAATTACCTGATCGACCCGGTCATCGCGAAGCTCGTTCCCGAGCACATCGCCAAACGCCACATGCTGATCCCGATCAACAAGGTCGGAAACAAGCTGACCGTGGCGATGGTCGATCCGCTGAACATCATCGCAATCGACGACATCCAGCTGATGACAGGCTTGATGGTGAAGCCGGTCGTCGCGACCCAGAGCGACATCAACAAAGCCCTCCAGGACGCATACGGCGCCGTCGCCCAGCAGGACAAACTGATGGGCGAACTCGACGATATCGGCAAGGAAGGCGAAGCGGGCGGCGGTGGCGGCGACGATCTCGACCAGCTCGGCGAGCTCGGCGAAAACGACGCCCCGATCATCCGTCTCTGCAACCTCGTCATCTCGCAGGCCGTTCAGAACGGCGTTTCCGACATTCACATCGAGCCGTTCGAAAAAGAGCTCCGCATCAGGTATCGCCAGGACGGCGTCCTGTTCACCGCCATGTCACCGCCCAAGAAGGCGACCGCGGCCATCACGTCGCGCATCAAGATCATGTCGTCGCTGAACATCGCCGAAAAGCGTCTTCCCCAGGACGGCCGCATCAAGATCAAAGTGGCGAACCGCATGATCGACCTCCGCGTTTCGATCCTGCCCGTCATCTGGGGCGAGAAGATCGTCATGCGAATTCTCGACCAGACCTCTCTGCGCGTAAACCTCGAGGATCTCGGTTTCGAACCGGAGACGCTGAAACGATTCAAGGCAGGTATCGCCTCTCCCTACGGCATCGCGCTGGTCACCGGGCCTACAGGCTCGGGTAAAACGACGACGCTATATTCCGCCCTCACGTCGCTGAATACTATAGACCGAAATATTATGACGGCCGAAGACCCGGTCGAATACATGCTCGCGGGTATCAACCAGGTGCAGTGCAAACCCGAGATCGGGCTGAACTTCGCGGCCGCCCTGCGTTCCTTCCTCCGCCAGGATCCGAACATCATCATGGTCGGAGAGATCCGCGACTTCGAAACGGCGGAAATCGCCATCAAGGCATCGATGACGGGCCACCTGGTTCTCTCGACCCTGCACACGAACGACGCCCCGTCGACGATCGGTCGTATCACGAACATGGGTATCGAACCATTCATGGTCACCACGTCCGTGCTTCTCGTCCAGGCCCAGCGTCTCGTTCGCAAGATCTGCAAGGACTGCAAATACGAGATCAAGCCCCGCGCGGAACAGATCTCCCAGTTCGGGATCACGCCCGAGCTGATGCGCCGCCTCGAACTGCCGCACATCAACGAGAAGAACATGCTGTTCTACAAGGGCAAAGGCTGCGAGACCTGCAACAACTCGGGAAACAAGGGCCGCGTCGGCGTGTATGAGGTCATGATCATGTCGGAACGTCTGCGCGATATCATCCTCAACGGCGGTTCCACCGACGACATCCGGAAGCAGGCTATCGACGAAGGCATGCTGTCCCTCCGCGAATCGGCGCTCCGCAAGGCCCTGCTCGGCACCACCTCGATCGAGGAAGTCGTCCGCGTCACGATGGGCGAGCATTGACCGTCCGCGTAGTATATCTTTGATCATACAAAATAGAAGTCCTTTCATATAGGAGCATCAGGGAATGTTCGTCCTCAACGATCTTCTGAATCTGGTCATCGAAAACGAGGCCTCGGATCTTCATATCACGGTAGGCACGCCGCCCGTCATCCGCGTGGACGGCGAGCTCGTTCCCACCGATCTGGACGTGCTGACCCCGATGGATACGAGGTCGCTCATCTACAACATGCTGACGGCCGAGCAACAGAAGGAGTTCGAGGAGAAACTCGAGCTCGATCTTTCCTACTCGGTCCACGGCTTCGGCCGCTTCCGCGTGAACGTCTACAAGCAGCGCGGCTGTATCGGCGCGGCATTCCGCGTCATCCCGACCAAGATTCCGAGTATCGAGGAGCTGAGGCTTCCCGCCAAGATCCGTGAATTCACCAAGCTCCACAAGGGGCTGGTGCTGTTCACGGGCCCCACCGGCTCGGGAAAGTCCACCTCTCTCGCTTCGCTGATCAACATCATCAATGAAGAGCAGCGGTGCCATATCATCACCGTCGAGGACCCGATCGAGTATCTGCATTACCACAAACGGTCGGTCGTCAACCAGCGCGAGCTGGGCATCGACACCCACTCGTTCGGCGAAGCCCTGCGCCACATCCTCCGCGAAGACCCCGACGTCATTCTCGTCGGCGAAATGCGCGATCTCGAAACCGTGAGCACGGCGCTGACGATGGCCGAAACGGGCCACCTCGTCTTCGGAACCCTGCACACCACCGATGCAGCCCAGACCATCAACCGCATCATCGACATCTTCCCGCCGCACCAGCAGCCGCAGATCCGCTCGCAGCTGTCGTTCACGCTGCGCGCGGTCGTCGCCCAGCAGCTTCTTCCGGTCGCGAGCGGCAAGGGCCGCGTGGTTTGCTGCGAGGTGCTGACCGGCAATCCGGCTGTCGCGAACTGCATCCGCGAGCAAAAGATCTCAGGACTGTACACCATCATGCAGACGAGCCAGAACGAAGGGATGATCACCTTCGAACAGTCCCTGCGCGACCTGTACATGCGCGGCGACATCACGCTCGAAGAGGCGATGATCCACACGATGCATCCGAAGGAACTCGAGCGCATGCTGAAGGGCTGATCTCAGCTTCAACCGCGCATTCGAAACGTACCTTGACATCCAGGCGTTCTATTTGTACGCTTAGGTTGGATGAAGTAGAAAAAGAAAGGAGGTGAAAACTATGACGAAGCGACGCGGTTTCACTCTGATTGAACTTATGATCGTTATTGCCATTATCGGTATTCTGGCGGCTATCGCTATCCCGAACTTCCGGAAGGCCCGCGAACAGGCTCGCGAAAAGGCGTGCTACGCGAATATGCGCGTTCTCCTGGGTGCCATCGAGATGTACAACATGGATACCCCGAATATGGAAACGAGCATGTCCCAAACCATTATTTCCAACCTCGCCAGCGCGAACTACCTGAAGGGCGGCATCAACAAACCCGAGTCAGGTTGCAGCTATGGAGCGGAAGGCAATCTTACCGGCTCCGGTAAGATCAAGTGCGCAGTTCACGGCCAGATCGAATCCAAGTAATTCTGTTCGGCAAAAAAAGGGCGAAAGAGATTTCGCCCTTTTTTTATGCCGATTTCCCCAAGCCACCCATTCACATGTTCCATTCTCTATGCTAGCCTTTGCGCATGCCCGAAATCATACATTCTGAACCTGATCTTCTCTTCCCCTTTCTTACATTTTTCTTCGCACTGTTCGGAAGCTTGCTCGGAAGCTTCAGTAACGTCGTCATCCTTCGGATGGCCGAAGGACGGTCGGTCGTGTTTCCGCCGTCTTCCTGCCCCCACTGCAAACATCAACTGTCGGCTCTCGATCTGATCCCCGTGTTCGGCTGGCTCCTCCTGCTCGGGAAATGCCGCTACTGCAAAGCACCGATCTCATGGCAGTATCCGCTGGTCGAAGCTTCTGCGGCAGCCATTGTCGGAAGCGCGTTCGCGGCAAACGGACTGAGCGCTGCATTCGTTGCTGGCGCAGCCTGGTCGATGATCTGGTTCATCGTATCAGTTCTGCATCTGAGACAGGAATGCATCGCGCCGGCCCCCTTTCTCTGGCCGCTCGCCTATCGTCTTGTCCTCGGATACGCCGTCGCGCCTGTCCAGCCCCTGGCTTGGGCGGCAACGCTCGGCGGCGGTGTCGTGATGGGGGCGGTCATGCGATTCCGGCATCCGGAATCGCCGACGGCGGCCTGGTTCGGGATAACCGTCGTGAACCTTCTCTCCACGCAACACCTTGGCGCGGCTTACCTGGCGGGGTTCCCATTCATTCTCGCTCTCGTCGCCAGGCCCGGCGAGTCTGCCGTGAGGCAATCGACATACGCGATGTTCGCGTGGAACGTCGTGGGCATTGCCGCCTGCGCATGGACCGGAAATCCCGGCTGGTGATCAGGAAGATATATTTATAGATATATATTCTTTCTCGCGCGGCGAGAGATTTTTTCCAAGCCGGCGCATGGCGTCGCGCCCACGATCTCCGGAGCGGGCAAGGCAGACCAGGGCTGCCTCGCGAACGTCGGCATCCCGTTCCGAAGCGATCACCCGTTCCCATGCGCTCGTCCCGCGGTCGCCGATGCTGATGTAAATGGCTTCCACGGCGCATTTGCGCACATACGGATCAGGGTCATCGAGGCCCCGGAGGATGATCTGGCCGATCCCATCGCAGCGGCACTCCCCCAGTCGCAGCAGTGCCAGGCCCCTGATGCGTGGGTCCCCGTCTTCCGCGGCCTGGAACAGCATGTCGGGCTCGCCGGTCGTCTGGGGCGATCCGATGCGGCTGAGAATGCGGAGAAACGTCGCGTTGTCGGGGCGGGCCGCGCGGGCGATCCGTCGCTTCAGCCCTTCCTCCTGGGCAATGAGGCACTCCTGGATGAACTCGATCTCGCCGGGAACGGCCGCAATCGATTCGAGCAGCCAGCCGGGCCAGTCGGTGGGCTGGAGCGTCGCGAACAGGTCTCTGATGAGCGCACGCGCATCCGGAGAAAACCGGCCGGTCCGGGTTGCGTGTTCGACCGCACGTATGACAGCCTGTTCGATGTCGCTCTTCATGTCGGCTCTTCCGTATTACGGGACTCGTCTGTTACAATCAACCCTGCGATTTTACCATGAGCCCTTCCCGGGCGCATGAGACATGCCTCTGAATCCCGCTGGAAGAAACCGAGGCATCTCAGGCAGCCGACGCGATACAGGCCTGGAGAGAACCGGAACGATGTCGAACAGCTTTGGAACGCTTTTTCGGGTGACCACCTGGGGAGAATCCCACGGCCCCGCCCTTGGCGCCGTCATCGACGGCTGTCCCGCAGGCATGCCGCTTGATGCATCGGATCTTCGGGCGCAACTTGAACGGGACGTGCCCGACCGCGAGCTCGGCACACCACGCGGAGAAAGCAACCGTTTCGAGATCCTGTCGGGAGTGTTCGAGGGGAAAACGCTCGGCACGCCGATCTCGATCGTCATCCGGAACGACGACGCACGTCCGCTCTCGTATGAAGCCGGCCGGGACACCCTCCGGCCCGGCCACGCCGACTTTACCTGGCTATGCAGGTTTGGCCACACGGATTACCGCGGCGGCTCCCGTTCGTCAGGCCGCGAATGCATCGCCCGCCTGGCGGCCGGCGCCGTGGCGCGAAAGTTGATCAGCAGGGTGGGCGTCGAATTTTCCGGTTCGATCGTGGAGCTTGCCAGCGAACGCGTCACAGACGATGCCAGCCTTTCCAGAGCCCGCGCCAGGGCCCTCGCCCTGGGCGAGCAGGGCGAGAGCACCGGCGGTGTCATCGAGATGCGTATTCGCGGGGTTCCCGCCGGCATCGGCCGGCCGGTCTTTGGAAAACTGCAGGCCGACCTTGCCCGGGCTTTCCTCTCGATCGGCGGCGTCAAAGGGCTCGAGACAGGTCGGGGATTCGAGGCCGCGGGCATGACGGGCAGCGAGCACAACGACCCGTTCGCCTTCGATGACAACGGACACCTATATATCGATGGGAATAACTGCGGAGGGACCCTCGGAGGTATCACGACCGGGACCGAGATCATCTTCCGGCTCGCCGTGAAGCCGACGCCCACGATCCAGAAGTCCCAGAGAACGGTGAACGTCGCGAAGCAGGAAGCCGTGACCATGTCCTATCAGGGCAGGTTCGACAGGAATTTCACACCGCGGGTGATACCGATCGCCGAGGCCATGGCGTCCTGTGTCCTGGCGGATCATTTTCTGATGTCGGGCGTCATCCACCCGTGCCGTTTCGATCCGACATGAGCCGACGGATGTATCGTGAACGCCGGCCCTTCGTCCGGGACGCCGGACTCAGGCCGCCTTTTTATTGTGGCGAATATAATATTCAGCTTCGCGGGCAAGATCGGTTTCAGGGGCCAGTTCCGACACGCGACGGAACCGGTCGAGGTTCGTCGGCATTCCAAGCTCGCGTTCAAGCTGTCCGAGCCTGAAAAGGTCGGTCGGCAGAGGAGCGCCGCAGGCCAGGAGCCTGCTCAACATCTCAAACTCCCCCTTCGTGTCGCCCAGAGCACGCAGGACGGCTGCCGCCCCATGCAGGCCCGGCTCGAACGTTTCGCTGACCATGAGCGTCTTGCGATACTCCTCGAGAGCCGATTTCAGACGCCCCCGTTCGAAGAGGATATCGCCGAGCAGGCGATGCCCCTCGAGATGGCCGGGGTGATGCTTGAACATGGTTTCCAGGGCAGTCGCAGCCTCGGCATACCTCCGCTCCTCCTTGAGGATTTCCGCAAGCTCCATCGCATACTGGGCGCGCTCCGGGTATCGGCGGACGAGGCGACCGTAGATGTCTCGAGCGGCATCGGCTTCGCCAACCTGGCGATACAGCCGGCACATCTCCTCGAGGAGCTCCACGTTGTCGGGCTGGACCTCGGCAAGGCGCTCCATCATGACCAGCGCCCGGTCAACATCCCCGAGCCTGTGATGACAGCGTGCGAGAAGGAGAAGAACCGCGGGATGCTCCGGCAGGCCCATCAGGGCGGATGACAATGAAACGGCGGCAAGCGCGTATTTTTCCTGGCGGAAGAGGCACTGACCAAGGTTGAAATGCGCGTCATGCGCGCTGGGATTCCGTGACACGATCAGGCGGAACTGCTCCATCGCCTCTTTGAGACGGTCGCGGCGCATATGAATGATGGCGAGGCCGAACCGGGCCGCTTCAAGATCGGGATTGGCCTCGATCGCCTTTTCATACTGAGCGGCGGCTCCTGTGAAATCCCCGTGGCGGCGCAGCAGTTCGCCGAGAGCAAGGCGGATGTCTGCACGATCGGGGGCGGCATTTGCAGCACGCATCATGAACGTGACCTGCTGTTCCTGGTTCCCCACGAACTCGTGGAGTTTGGCCAGGGCCAGGAAAACGGAGTGAGACTGCGGCTGAAGCTCCTGGGCACGTTCGAGCGCGAACCTCGCCTCGTCGTGGTTGCCGAGGCGGGCGAGGCAGAGACCAAGCTCGATCAGGGCAGCAACCTGTGCTGGATCCTGCGCGAGAAGACGACGGTAGGTCCGGACGGCTTCGTTCAGGGCTCCCTGGCGGACATACAGACGGCCAAGCTTCTGCAGCAATCCCAGGTCTCCGGGCACGGAACGGCACTGCTCCTCCATTGAGGCGAGCAGTTCAGGCAAAGCCTTCGGCCGTTCGAGCATGGCACCTCCTCCATCTACACGCCATCCGGGCGCGTTCCGGGAACCTCAGGTTTCCAGGGATACGACCTCCCGGACGAGACCGGGTTTGTCCGAATCACGGAAAAATGCGGATCCCATAACCAATACATCGGCACCGGCGTCGATAATCTTTCGTGCCGATTTTCGATCGACCCCTCCATCGACCTCGATGAGGGTCTTCGTGCCCCGTTCGTCGATGAGCCTACGGAGCTTCGCGATTTTTTCAATGACCGGCTCGATCATCGACTGGCCGCCGAATCCCGGGTTCACCGTCATGATCAGTATCTGGTCGCAGACATCCAGCAGATACTCGAGCCCGGCGATCGGCGTCTGCGGATTCAGGGAAATTCCCGACGCTGCGCCCAGCTCGCGAATCTGGGCGAGATACCGCTGGGAATGGCGGCACGCCTCGAGATGGAAGGTGATGCGGTCGGCGCCGGCCTGACGATAGGCAGCCAGCCACTGGTGCGGGGCTTCGATCATCAGGTGCACATCGAAGGGGAGGGTTGAATGAGGGCGCAGGGCGGAAATCACCGGAGGACCGAACGTGAGATTCGGCACGAAATGGCCATCCATCACGTCGAGATGCACCCAATGGGCCCCCGAAGCCTCGATGGCGGCAAGGCCCTCATGCAGGCGGGAGAAATCGGCAGAAAGAACGGAAGGGGCGACGAGAATCTTCCGGCTCATACGCCGCTCACCAGAAAATCAGCAGGCTGACAAAAAGGGCGAGAAGGAAGCTCCCAATGCCGATTGCGGCATAGGGATGCCGGATCCACGCCTGGTCCTCGGCACCCTGCCAGATCTTTCCAGGCGGATGGCCCTGCGCCTTGTCGCGGCCACCCTGCAGGAGACGCAGAACAGGTTTTGCCGCGGCCGCCATATCGCCCTGCAACTGCATTTCTTCGGCTGGGCAGAGAGCAGAAGCGGGAGTTTCGGCGGCATCGGGAGCCACAGCGAGAGCGGCAGATCCCGTGCAACGGCCGACGCGCCCGGCGACCGACGCCCCTCCTGGAATTGCCTTGAGCGGCACGAACGATCCACCTGCATCCGCCGGCCGCCCGACTGATGAGCCGATGAAGGACGCAGCTGCGCTCGCTGTCGCGGCAGCAGGCTGCTGTCCCTGCACCGATGTTCCGGCCGCCACCGCTCCCGAGCCGATGGCTGCCGCGGTCACGGCGGCAGAAGCCCTCCGGCCATTTATAGCATCAACTATTTCAGAAGCCGTGGAAAGTTTGCGCCGTTTCATCTCGCGTTCGACACGTTCGGCATCGCCGGAAACATGCATCAGGTCGGACAGGCCGACGAGGAAAGCAGCGTGATCGGCAAACCGGTTTTTGACGTTGCGGGTCAGCGTCTTCTCGATGAACTCGGCAACCATCTCGATCTGCTCCGGAGTCAGCTGGGAATGGCGGATCCGCAGGGCCTGCCGCAACTTGTCGTCCCAGACTTCGTTGATCCCGCCGCGCTTTCGCATCGGCGATTCCCCGGCGAGCAGCTCGTATAGGGTCGTTCCGAGAAAGTAGAGATCCGACTGAATCCCGGCCGCTTCGTCTGCGCCGGCACCGACCAGGCGCAAGCGAGGCAGGGAGAAGGAAAGGATCTTGATGAGTCCCGTGTTGGTGCGTATGATATTCGACAGTTTGATCGAGCGAACGGCAATCCGCTGGTCACATGCGTGCTGAAGAAGAACGGCAAGCTGCTGGACGGCGCGACAGGCATCGAAAAACGACAGGGGCTTCTCGCCGTGAATGCATTCGCGCAGGTCCGTTCCCTCGGTGAACTCGGTCACGGAGAAGGGGCGGCCCTCATACAGATCGAAGTCGAGCACCGGGACGATCGATGGATGGGAGATGCCGGCGACGAGGCGCACTTCATCGCTGAACGCTTTCACCCGTTCCTGGTTTTCGGCCATCTCCCCACGCATCAGTTTCACCGCCACGGGCATGCCCGTCTCGACCTCGAGAGCGGCGTAGACATCGTACATGAGGCTTTCGGTAAGCGACTGACGAATTTCGTATTTTCCGTTTATGGTCTTTCCAATCATCTTTCTGTCTGCCTCCACGGGTCTGCTGGCGTCACATCGGGAAAACGGCTATTGAACGGGACGGTCCTCGATCGGCACGTCATTGATATAGATCTGGACTTTGCTGCCAGGAATGCGGGGAACCTCCACCTTGATCTGATCGAGGGGCTTGTGCGTGCCGGCGTAGACCTGGCGGCGGCCCTGGGACGACACCTGGAAGAATTTCACTTCTTTGGGCATGAAACCGTCAGGCATGGAGAACATGACGGTTGCGTTGTCGGCAAAGGACTTTGTCGTGCTCTCTCCTTCGGGTCGATCCGCAGGAACCGGTGGCAGGGCTTCGGGCGGCACTTCCGGCTCAGGTTCGTCGGCCATGATGATGCGGGGCGGCGGCGGAGCGTCCGGAGTCTTGGGCGGCTTCGCTGCCGCAGCGACGGGTTTGCCTGCCTGTTTCGTGGCCGCAGGCGTGATTGAACCCGGCGCCAGAGAGGGAACAACGTCCGTTAGTTCGAAACGCTTGAACTCTTCCGGCGAGGATGTTTCGGGATCCGCGCCATTCGAGATCAGCAGGTCAACGGTCATGCCCTCGGTCACGCCCTCATACGGGGCCGGTTTCGTCGCGATGACCTGAAGTTTGGGCTTGTTCGGATCTCGCCGGAAGACGATCTTGCCTTCGCGCAGCCCCCAACTCTGGAGGCTTGTTTTTGCATCGGCAAGTGTTTTCCCGATCAGATTCGGAAACGGCGCCCGGATCTGGCCTGTTCCAAGGCTGATCAGCAGATTGACGCCTCCCTGTGTTTCGTGTTCGTTCGAGGGAAGCGGTGCCTGAGTGATGACCCGGTCGCGCCGAATCCGCGAGCTTGCCACGAAGGAGCGGCTCCCCTCCTTGAGCTGGGCGTTGAGCAAGGCGAGTTCAGCTTCGCGAGGGCTCTTGTCGATGAGGTCCGGCACGGCGACCATCTTGCTTCCCATCGATATGGTCAGCAGGATTTTCTTGTTGGGCTTCACGCGGGTGCCGGGATCGGGATACTGGGCAATCACGAAGTCCTTGGGATAGCGAGGATCAAACTTCTCGTCGCGTTTCTCGATGATGAGGTCAGCCGGTTTTTCCTTGAAGACAACCAGCAGATGTTTTCCCCGGAAATCCGGCACTTCGACGGTTTCTCCACGGTTGAAGAACTCGTTCAACCGGTCCTTCGCGTAGAAGAACCCCGCGATGAGCAAAGCCACGAGAAGGCTCATCAGCAGGACCATCTTGACCAGGATGAGGAGGCAGGATTTTTTCTTCGCCATCGGTCACTTCTCCTGCTTTCCGGAAAGCTGCCCGCATGCGGCCAGGATCGTCGAGCCCCGCGAGCGGCGCACCGTGACCGGCACACCGGCTTTCTTGAGCACTTTCCGGAACTCTTTTTCCGCAGCCTCGTCAGCCGGCCTGAACGGCGAGCCGGGAAATGCGTTGAATCGCAGCAGGTTCACGTGGCACAAGAGCCCTTCGCAGAACGAGACGAGGTTCAGCGCGTCGTTGAGCTGGTCGTTCTCCTGCTTGAGCAGGACGACCTCGAAGGTCACCCGCCTGCCTGTCCGCTCAATATAGCCGGCAACCGCTTCCCGCAGTTTCGCCAACGGGTATTTCCGGTTGAGCGGCACCAGGCGGCTGCGCGTCTCGTCGTCAGCGGCGTGCAGAGATATCGCCAGGTTCACTTCGCCGGGTCGTTCAGCCAGTTCGCGGATGCCGTCCACGACGCCCGATGTCGAGATCGTGAGCCGCCGTGAGGCAAGCCCGAGCCCCTTGGAATCGGTCATCATGTCGATGGCATCGAACAATGCCCGCCGGTTGAGGAACGGCTCGCCCATGCCCATGAACACGATATTCGTCGGCTTGCGCCGCATGGCCCTGATGAGCATGAGCACCTGCAGCATGATCTCGTCACGGGAGAGATGGCGGCGGAAGCCGCCGGCGCCGGTCCTGCAAAATACGCAGCCCACCGGACAGCCGGCCTGCGTCGAGAGACAGAACGTCAGCGCATCCGCTTCGTCGTCTGGAAGAGCGACCGCTTCGATGCGCTCACCGTCAGACAACGCGGCCACGATCTTGACGGTCCCATCGGGATCGACAAGCCGCTGGGCCTCGCGGGGCAGGATCGAAGGGAAACGTTCGGCGAGCTTGGCGCGCGTTTCCTTCGAGATATTGGTCATCGCGTCGAACTCGAAGACCTGTTTCTGGAAGATCCATTCCCAGACCTGCCGGGCGCGGAAACCTTCCAGACCGAGCTTCTTGAGTTCGGCGGCGAATTCGTCAAACGTTAATGACAGCAAGGGGCGATCGGACATAATGAGCCTCCAGTCAGATCATCGGCAGAAGGAAGCCAAATCCTGACCCCGGACGGCGAAAATCTTTTCGGATGAACGGGGAAGACCGGCTCAGTGGTAGTTGAATTTGTCGAGCATGTCGCCCATCAACTGGACGAGCGTCAGCAGCTCCTTGGTCGTCGCCACATACTGGCGAATATAATTCAGCTGTTCGTTCACGGCGCTGGCGACGCGTTTCGTTCCCTCGGACGTGATCTTCGTCGCGCCCGAAATGCTCTCGATGCTCTGCCTGAGCGAATCGATGTTCGCCGACTGTTCTCGGCTCGCGTCGCTGATCTCGCGGATCATGCCGTTGACGTTGGTGACGGAGGACACGATGAGGGTCAGGTTGTTGCCGGCAACGTTGGCGACGTTCACGCCCTCGATGACCTTCGCCGTGCCCTTGTTGATCGTCTGGACGGCGATGCCAGTCTTTTCGAGCATGCCTTTGACCTTCTTGCCAATGTCCTCGGCGGCCTCGCCCGACTCTTCAGCCAGTTTGCGCACCTCTTCGGCGACGACGGTGAACCCCTGGCCATGCTCGCCGGCGCGGGCTGCCTCGATGGCGGCATTCAAGGCGAGGAGGTTCGTCTGGTAGGCGATGTTGGTGATCGTGTTGACGATCTCGCCGATCTGGATGCTGGCGGAGTTGAGGTTCTCGATGACGTCCTCGAGGGCGAGCACCTCGTCCTTGACCGCCTCCATCGTGCCGATCGTCTCGGTGACGGCTTTTCCGCCGCCGGTCGCGACGTCCGACGCCTCGCCGCTGTTCTGGGCGGCTTTCTGAGAACGATCCGCGATGGTCTGCGCCGAGGTGGATACCTCCTGGATGCTGGCGGTCGTATTTTCAAGAGTGTTTGCTATATAGTTTGAACTACGTGATATTTCCTGGACGTCGGTGAAGAATATCCGGACGTTTTCGTCGGAGAAGACGACCATGTTCGTGAGCGGTTCGAGTTTGGCCCGAAGCTCGTTCGCGATGGCCCGCGTTTCGCTGAGAACGTTGCGGGAGGTGACGAGGAACCTGTCGAACTCGGCGGCGCAGTTGAGCAGGTCGATCTCTTTCGTCTCAACGCCTTCGTTCTTGAAGTGCGAAAGCCGGTCGAGGATCTCCTTCAACGGCGAAAGCACGTATGAGATAAACCCCATGAACACGGACACGGCGATGGGAATGAATACGATCGATGCGATCAGATAGGCGTGGGACCACCAGGCAAGCCAGCCCAGCCCTTCGTCGAGCTTTTTGAGCTTTTCCTGGGAAGAATCGACGTATTCGATCACGTCGAGCTTCGATTCGGCCTGGCCGGGAAGCGCCCTGATCGCGAGCACGGTGCTGCGCTGCTCCGTCGCCATTTTCGCCTTCCAGAGGATGACGTTCGCTCCCACGACTGGAATGAAAAGCGTGACGACAAGCAGGATGAGCAGTTTATTCTGTAATGAGATGTTCTTCATACGGCGTTTCGTGCGGCTGGTATTCTACCACATCGCAATGGACGATATCGGAAACCGTTTTTCCCGAAAGGGTGAGCGCGACGGTTACCTGCGGATTTTCCCGTTTTCACGAATGCTCGCATAATTCACCAGGAATCGGCGCTGGAGCTTTTTCAGCTCATGGGCTTCCCCGATGAGCGCGCGGATTTCAGGCGTATTCGGCAGATCCCGCGGCGATCCGAAGACGACATGGGTTCCTTCCGAAGCCACACGGACGTCATATCGTTCGATCCGGTTCCCCCGGATACGATCGTAGATTCCAGGCTGCACCGACGCCGCCTCCTCTTCCATCGAGAACATGAACTCCCTCCGCGGGCGCGCTTCCCGAAGGAGGGAAGAGCCTTGATACCACTCCCCATCAGGAACGGGAATCTGCGCCATATCTAGAATAGTTGGCAATATATCTACCTGGCTTCCGAGGGAATGGACATACTCGGGCTCTTGTCTTCCGGGCTCGACAAAGAGACAACAGACATTCATGAGTTCGGGGTGGGTACTGAACCCATGCCCCACGAAATCGTCCTTTCCATCCCTCAGGGCTTCCCCATGATCGCCGACCAATGCAACGATCGTATCAGACAGAAGTCCTTCCTTCTCCAGAGTGTCCACGATTTCACCGTAGATGGCATCCATGAACAGGAGTTGGTTCAAGTAGGGATGTTTGACGGTGTCCCCTTTCAGCGCCTCCTCGTATGTGAAGTGGTATTTGGCGAACTCCGGCTCGATGCTGGTGAATGGGTGATGGGGGGTGACCGGCTTATAAACGAGATAGAATCGCTCGCCGTTTCTCTTGTGCTCCCTGATTCTCTCGAGAATCGATTCCAGGGTGGCTCGTTCGCTCACGCCCCAGGAATTCGATGGATACTTCATGCGCGTCGGCAGCGTGTGCATATCATGGATGAGATCGAACCCCTGCAGGGCCATGTAGGAACCGAACCGTCGGTAACTCTTGTCGCCCGAATAAAAATAGCTTGTTTTATATCCGTATCTTTTCAGGATTGCCGAGAGAGAGGGACAGGCGATGAACGGATTGAGAGAACCTATTGATTCTATGGCCGCATGAAGTCCGCTATAGATGGAGAAATCCGCCTGTTCCGAGGAAGGGATCGAGCAGTAGATCTGCGTGAATATCCGCATACGCGAGCGATATCGTTCCAATCTCGGCTGCGTTTGGAATGGCGATCCATAGATGGAGAGATATTTCGTGTGCGTCGATTCGCCGACGATCAAGACGATATTCCGGCCGTTCGGGGTTCCCCGAGGTTTTTCCTGGGCCGGGAATGGACGAATGCGGTTGAGACGGTCCAGGATATCGGCGGGAGTGGGGGTGTCGAAATCCATCGCATCAACGGCGTGAAGACCATACGATACGGGCCAGGCATGAACCATCGAAGTGATCGACGTTTTCAGAAAGAACGGAAGGATATGACATATACCGAGAATTCCCAGGAGGGGCCAGGGAATCATGGGGACATGCCC